>CANBQQ010000218.1 GCA_947371715.1 Flavipsychrobacter stenotrophus | reverse complement strand
TGGCAGGTGTTAGACAAAACACTTACGAACAACTGACAACTGAAAATCCTTACCTCAATACCACTTACCACCAGCTCTTTAGCGGTAACGGATTGAGGCAGAACAGGAGAGATGAGCTTTTCGCTTCGTTGGCCGGCAGCCAGGGCGATCATTTCACCTACCTGGTTAAGGCAAGCTGGTTAAATTATACGAACCTGGCCACTTACCTGGATACAGGAGTTAACCCGAAGTTCTTTAACGTAGTATACAATGATGTAAGTGCCATATCGCTGCATGTGGCTGCAAGGTATACGCAAGCTACCAAGTGGTCTGCAGGCGTATCGGCAGATTTTTATAAATACTACCAGGGTACGCAACCCTATGTGTGGCAGCAACCTACGCTGAATATTAGAGGAGATTTCTCTATTAACCCGATCAAAGATCTTACCGTTTCTGCCTATGTGGCGGTTTTAGGGGGCATGTATACCATCAATTATCTGGGGAAACCGGTAATGATGACTCCGGTAACTGACATATGTGGTTATGCGGAATATAGGTTGGGCGGACGGGTAAATGTGTTTTTACAGGCCAGCAACCTGCTAAACAGCAAATATGAGCGCTGGAATTACTACCAGTCATATGGCTTGAATGTATATGGTGGATTACGTTTAAAGTTTTAGGTTGAAATAATTAATTTCGGGTGTACTTTTACGGGCAGAAATGGAAATAGATAAATACATAGGGCAATTTATATTAAAGAATAACTTTTGCTACATACACGGGCTGGGCAACCTTGAATTAGTGAAGCGCCCTGCAGTGCATGATGGCAAGGCTTTGCAGGCACCTACCTATGAAGTAGTAGTAACAGCAGGCGGATCTATTGATGACAGCTTCGCTAACTTTATTGCTACCAATGAGCAGATAAGTATATCTAAAGCGGCCAATGGCCTGCGCGAATACAGCATGCAGGCAAGGAAAGATATGGCTGCAGGCAAAGAAGTACCAATTCCGGGTATAGGTAAGTTTACTGAAGAAAATGGCCGCGTGAAGTTCACAACTGATGCTAACTTCAGGTTCACACCGGCGGGCATGCCTACCCTTAAGAACAGCAAGCAACTGGAAGACCAGAAAATAACTCCTGCACATAAACCATCTTACCCACCACCTGCCAGCGCCAATTCGGTTAACTGGACGATGGTGATAATAGTCGCAGTACTATTAGTAATACTTGGTGCGGGCGGATACGGATTCTACTACTACAAGAGCCAGCAGGCTGCAAGTCAGCCGGCACCACATATGGCAGATACAATTGTGCAGGCACCACCAGCACCAATTGTAGACACTATGCGTAAAGACACTGTAGCAACGGCTCCTGTTGTAGACACAAATGCCATTAACGCTTACCGAATGGTGATAGGCGAATACCCTAATAAAGCCAAGGCTGAAGCCCGCTTGCGCAGGTTGAAGATAGATGGCAGCAAGGTAGAGATCATCACCAGTGATTCTGTAACCTTTAAGGTATTGGCAACAGTCAATTGCCGCGTTGTAGATACTGTGCACTATAAAGATTCTCTGCAGAAGTTCTATGGCTATAAGAATGTAATGATAGTTAATTAAGCATACCCGATCTTATACAATAAAGGCTCCGCATGGAGCCTTTATTCGTTTAGTGCCACCCTATTTTTTGTCGGTGTAGTACCATTCCGACTTGAAAATACACCAAATGTAATAACCACCTCCCCCTAAATTTCGGCAGAAAAAGCCGAAATTTAGGGTACTCCTCCTTCAAAAGGAGGAGAGTGGTTGACGCATACAAAAGTGTAAACAAATGTCTATTTGGTGTAGTACCTTACCATCGGCCTGCTTTTGGAGGTACGGTCTACAATTTCAAATCCAGCTCTTTCAAATGATTTGTACAGTCCTATCCAGGCAAATGAATCTGGCAATGATTCTTGTGTAGGGATGGTAGGATAGGCTTCAATGATCTTTATATTTTGCGCCCGGGCATAGTTGATCAATCCTTTGAGTAGCGCGACAGACACACCTATGCGTCTGAAATTCTTGTCTATAAAGAAACAAGTAACAGACCATACAGGTTCGGCATCAATTGGCTTGTGTACTCTTGAGCGAGCCATCTTTGGGAAATCTTCCCGAGGGGCAAAGGCGCACCAGGCTATTGCCTGGCCATCATAGAAACCCATAAGTCCGGTAGGTGCTTCGTTCCATACCAGGTCTTTCATAGCCTGCTTGTTGCCGCCATCTACCTTGCCTTCAGCGAACTCCGCCTTGTTGAGCCTGTAGTACATGCACCAACAATTACCACAGGCACCGCGCTCACCAAACAGTTGGGTAAACTGCAGCCAGTTGGCCCGTGTTAGTGGCTCAAAGGTCATTTCGGTAAGTATGTCGTCATCAAGCAATTCAGAGTACTTTTTCATATAGACGGCATTGATCGTTGATACAAATATAGAGTAAGGAATTTGGTAGCTATAAAATTATTGGCTGCCATAATGCGCTACAACCTTCACTACCTTACCCTCTTCATCGAGTTCCATCAACTCGGCGGCAAACAGGTTGTTGACGCTCTTGTAGTAAACAACAATAGAGTTAACCGATGAAAGTATGCAGTACAATTCGAAATGCAGGTCGGGGTATGCATTTAACGCCCGCTCGAAATAAACTCTGAGTGCGGGTTTGGAGTTAATAACACCGGTTGGATCATTATTGATCTTGATGACGAATGGTGATGTGAAATGAATGTCATCGGAATAGTGGCTCATCACCTTGTCCAGGTCATGGCTGTTCCAGTCATTTACCCATTCGGTGCCAATATGCTGTGCAGTGTTTTCTGTGATCATAATGAGTGGTTTTATTCTGCAAAACTGATGAAGAAATACACAATAAAACAGACACACTTTTTGTATTTTTAGCCATAACAGTGGCTACATTTTGTATTTGGCATATAAGTACATAGGATTTACCTTTGCTGCTGCCAGGAATGATGGTGGATACTCCGCCATTCTAATTGATTATTTGAATTGAGTACATATGATGCAACCGGAACAGTTCTTTGAACTGATGCTTAAAGAATTGGAAGTGCACACCGAGATGCAGCCTTACTATAAATTCCTGGGTAAAAAATCTTCATGGCATTTTCGCAGGAATTACTTCCTCGAAAGATTGCGTTACATACAAAAGCAGGTTGCTGATAATAAGGAGTTGCGCATATGGGACTGTGGCAGCGGATATGGAACTACATGTTTGTTCCTGGCCATGAATGGCATCAAAACACATGGCACTACTCTTGAATTTTATTACGACACGGTTCAGAAAAGAAAAGAGTACTGGAGCCAATTTGGCGATTCCTCACTATTTACCTGCACTTACGAAAATCTATTCGATACACCACCTGCAGCCAATAGCTGCGACCTGATAATAGTGCAAGACACCCTGCACCATCTGGAGCCTATAAATGATGCACTAAAGATATTTCAGAACTGCCTGAGCCCTAAAGGACGGGTACTATCCATAGAAGAGAATGGCAGCAATATTATACAGCGCGCAAAGCTGTATAAATACAGGGGCAATAAACGCATCATCACCATTTGGGATGAGAAGCTGAAAAAAGATATTCTGATAGGTAACGAGAACATCCGCAGCCTGGAAAACTGGAGACACCTTTTTGAAGAAAACGGATTCAATATTCCTAATAGCAGCGTGCAGTATGTGCGTTATTATTTACCCGTACACTACCGCTTTTCAGACCCGCAAGCATTGCTGGAAAAAGAGCGTAAGATACAGATGGAGCAAGGCTTGAGAAGAGAGTACTTTTTCTTCGGGCTAAACTTTATTGCAGAAAAACAGTAAGTAACCCAAACACTTTAGCAACAACATTTTTAACTATACACTAAACGATCTATGAGCAGGATATTTTCATTAATACTTAGCGTCCTATTACTTACGGCCGGTCATTCAATTGCAGCTACAGATACTGCCACTAAAAAGAAGGGAATGGTGCTTGTAATGCTACATGCAGAGAAGAACAGACTTGAAGCAGCGCGCAAAGTGAACAACACAGAATTATTTGCTACCATAGCGGCAGACGCAGAGCAAGTACGCATCCGCACGATTATGGATTTTACAGAGAATCTTGAGTCGTACCCCGTATACTACATAATGGATAGCAACTACGAAAAGATCTATCACAAACAGTTTGCCGGCATTGTGTTGAATGCTGATGGCAGCATAGCTACTGATGTGAAAATTGATACGGCCAAGCCTAATTATATTCTTGCCTACTATGGCACCGGCGATTTTCAGACCTATTTCAACTCTCCACTTACCGAAAGCGATAAAGAAAAGTATCAGCAGGAAGGTGGCCGTACGCATGGCCTGGGACTGACTGTTTATAACAGTAAGTTTCACCAGCTGACACACTTTTACAAAATGGCCTATGCCAACCCTACAGTGCTCACACTTGAAGAAGCCAGGAAGTTGCCCCACAACAGGACAAAGAGATATTTCTTTAAGTCAAAACAATTTGAAATGGAGTACTACCCATTTGCCGACGAGCTGGATAAGAGTTTCAAAAAGAAGACCAGGAGAGAAACTACAACACCTTACTAAAACTACTACGGGAAAATTATCCATCACAATGCGGTGATCGTCCATTTTACAGCCTTTTATGTTGTTGCACCTTTGCACTGTCAATAACGACAAAACATAAAATAAAGAGAAATGGCACGTTTAACAGCTATCGATCCTGAACAGGCTTCAGGCAAAACAAAAGAACTTTTTAATGCAGTTCAAAGCAAACTGGGCGTTGTTCCTAACATGATGAGGACAATGGGTAATGCACGTGCATTCCTTGAAGGCTACCTTAGTCTTAGTGGTGCACTGGGCACCGGCAAGCTTGGCTTAAAAAACAGTAATCTTATCGCTATGGCAGTAGCAGAAAGTAACGCTTGTAACTACTGTCTGTCTGCCCATACTTACCTGGGCCTTAACGTTGCTAAGATAGATGAGGCAACACTTACAGACGCGCGTGACGGCATAGCTAAAGATGCAAAGACACAGGCAATACTGCAGTTTGCTAAGTTGGTAGTAGCCAAGCATGGCCAACTAAATGATGCAGATGTAGCCGAAGTAAAAGCAGCAGGTGTGACCGATGGTGAAATAGCCGAGATCATAGGGCATGTTGCGCTGAATATCATGACAAACTATTTCAATAACACGGCCGGTACTGTCATAGACTTCCCGGTAGTTGCAGCTCATGTAGCAACATTCTAATATTTCTACTATAAACATATACATTTGATTGGCCCAAAGGCCAATCTTAGTGATAATCAAACAAGGCCATGTTATGGCATGGCCTTGTTTAAAACAGTCAACAATGGAAAACAAAAGATATCCGCTACCTCCATTTACAATGGAGACTGCACTGCAAAAGGTACAGGCTGCAGAAGATGCATGGAATAGCAAAGACCCCGAGAAAGTATCTCTTGCCTATACAGTGGATACTGAATGGAGGAACCGAACGGATTTTATAAATGGACGAGAGGAAGTAAAGAAGTTCCTGACAGGTAAGTGGGAAAGAGAACTTGACTACAAATTGAAGAAGGAGCTTTGGGGATTCAGAGAAAACCGCATGGCGGTGAGATTTGAGTATGAGTGGCACGATGCGAACGGACAATGGTATCGCAGCTACGGCAATGAAATGTGGGAATTTGATGAGAACGGGTACATGCAGAAACGCTTTGCAAGCATTAACGACATAGCTATTAGCCAAGCTGACCGCAAACTAAAATAAAAACATGAATACCACTACTCCACCGGCCAATGCTACGCTCATCAATCCGCAGAATGGGAATTTGGCATTTAAGCTGTTTTCATTCGACGACAATAGTCACTTCGACCATTTGCAGCGCAACAACT
>CANBQQ010000217.1 GCA_947371715.1 Flavipsychrobacter stenotrophus | reverse complement strand
AATAATAGTTTTCTCATGATAGAAATTAAAGTTCCTACAGTAGGTGAATCAATAAGTGAAGTTACCCTTGTCAAATGGCTGAAAAAGGAAGGGGATTATGCAAACAGAGATGAAGTATTATGTGAACTGGAATCTGAGAAAGCTACTTTCGAACTGACCGCAGAACAAGCTGGTACGCTACACATTGTAGCCGAAGAGAATGCAACGCTAAAGATCGGCGATCTTGCCTGCACTATAGATGAGACTGCTGCTAAGCCGGCGGGCGCTCCTGCTGCTCCGGCACCGGCTGCTGCCCCTGTTGCTCCAAAAGCTGAAAAAGCTGCTGAAGCACCTAAGGCTGCACCACAAGCTGATGTAAAGGCTACACCGGTAGCTAATGCAATAATGAGCGATAAGCAGGTTAATGCTGCTGACGTAAAGGGTTCCGGCTCACAGGGCAGGATCATGAAGCAGGATGTTTTGGAAGCCATAAACAACGCCGGCAAACGTGGTGGCGCTGCTGCTTTCACCCGCGAAGACAAGGTTCAGAAAATGAGCAACCTGCGCAAGACCATCAGCCGCAGATTAGTAGAAGCTAAGAACAGTACTGCAATGCTTACTACCTTCAATGAAGTGGATATGACCCGCATCATGGAAGTACGTAAGTTGTATAAAGATTCTTTCAAAGAGTCTCACGGTGTGAACCTGGGCTTTATGTCTTTCTTCACAAGAGCATGTAGCATGGCTTTGTTAGAGTGGCCTGCAGTTAATGCCTACATTGATGGCGATTCTCTGATCTACCACGACTATTGCGATATATCTATAGCTGTTTCAGCTCCTAAGGGCCTTGTTGTTCCTGTCATCAGGAATGCAGAAAGCCTGAGTATGGCCGGTATAGAACAGAAGGTTGTAGAACTGGCTAAAAAAGCCCGCGACAACAAATTAACTCCTGATGAAATGGCTGGTGGTACCTTTACAATCACCAATGGTGGTGTGTTTGGCTCACTGATGTCTACGCCTATTATCAACATCCCTCAGTCTGCTATCCTAGGTATGCATAAGATCCAGGATCGCCCTATGGCCATCAACGGCAAAGTAGAGATCCGCCCTATGATGTACCTGGCACTTAGCTATGACCACCGCATCATCGATGGCCGCGAGTCTGTAGGCTTCCTGGTAAGAGTTAAAGAATTGCTGGAAAACCCTGAACTGATGCTGATCGGCAAGGATCCGGTTAAGGCTCTTTTGGAACTGTAATTATCAACTCCTTTATAAGTAAATAGGGCATCTCAAACGAGGTGCCCTATTTTTTGTTTGTCTCTCTGGTAGAACGCACAAACCGCTGCGAGAAAATCTACATTATCTGATTTATCTGTTTGTTACTGCACCGGCTTAGGCTTGGATTTAACCATCTGGTCTACCCTTACCCACTCCTTCATGGTATGGTCATACTGCTTGATCGCCTTTGCTGGATTACCTGCTACAACGGTGTAATCCGGCACATCTTTGGTTACTACCGCCCCTGCCGCTACAACGCAATGCTTACCAATAGTAACACCAGCAGTTAATACAGCATTAGCTGCTACCCAACAATCATCACCCACAGTTATCTGGGCGACAGTAACCTTTTGTTCGTGTATAGGCAGGTTAATATCTTTATACTCATGGTTAAGGCCACTGGCCACAATGTTCTGTGCGAATATTACATTGTTACCAATGGATATCGGTCCTATCAGTACATTACTCATTCCGATCAGCGTATTACTGCCGATCATCACATCCCCTACACCATTATTAACTGTTGAAAAATCTTCAATTACAGACCCCTTGCCCAACGCAAACTTGTTGAACGGCACTACATCCATACGTGTATTGAAACGGATAGTTGATCCCGCCCCACGCTTATGAATAAACCGGTTAAGAAACAGTTTCACCCAAAGTCTTGGCCTGGCTTCTCCCCTCGGGATAAGCATGCGATGGACCATATTCTTTAGCTTAGGGTTACTTTTTATTTTATCTGCAATAGACATACATAAAATTAGGTTAGTGAAACAAGCCGAAAATCGGTTAATAACGTAAGTATCTTACTTGTAAAACTAATTACATTTGCGCATACATTAAATAAGTAGGCAAAAATTAAGGTGTATTTCTTAAATTTGATGCTATTTGTAACAATAGCGATTATTTTATAATTATAATTTAATTTGCTCTATTTGTATAGGTGGTTATTTGTGACCATCTTTAAGTGTTTTTTGACTTCATAAATCTATTGACAACTTTAAATGATCGCCAGATATAAGTTACTGATTGCCATTTTTCTTGTATGCATTGCCTTCACTGCGCCCGCCCAACAGTCTATGATGGCCAGTGTGGACTACAACCTGCTGCAACGCATGATAGATACCGCCAAAGTAAGGTATCCGAGAATGAAAAAATATGAACACAAAATTAAGGAAGCCAAACTGGGAGTAAACAAAGCCAAATGGGGATGGTTTGACGGACTCACATTCAGTTATACCTACAATGCCTCTGTAAGTAATGCTCCGGTATCGCAAAACCAATCTTTAACGGGTTACTCTCCCGGAGTATTCCTAAATTTCGGGGCCCTACTTTCGCGCCCGGCTACTATAAAGATGGCACGTGAAGAAAAGAAGGTCGCGGAAGAAGACAAAGCCGAATTTACACTGAACATAGAACAGATGGTAAAAGACAGGTATTTTGCCTATGTTGAAAAATTGGCCATTCTTAACCTGAGATCCAAATCTGCCAGTGATGCAGACATTTCTCAGACACAGATCAAATACAAATACGAGCTGGGTATCGAGACCTTTGATAACTATAGTAAGGTACTTGTACTTTATTCCGTATCTTCTCAGAATAAAATAGAAGCCGAGGCAGCAGTGCTACGGGCAAAAGCAGCGCTGGAAGAAGTGTTGAGTGCAAAACTGGAAGAATTTAACTAGACTTAATGGAAGGAAAGAGATTCTTAAATATATTAAAGAAGCAGAAGTACACATTAATGGCCATACCAGTATTGGTAATGGTCATTGCATTTATACTTACCCGCAAGTTGCCCAATGTGTATTCATCAAAAGGTAGCCTTGCAGCCGGTATTGTCAAAGCGTCTGCGCAAATGTCTATACTGGATGCCAATCCCTTGCAGGAGTCTAAGGTGAGCCAGGAATTTGGCAACATGATACAACTCATGCAGATGAAGAAGGTGTATGACCAGGTGTCCTACAAACTGATTCTTCATGACCTGGAAGGCGAAGACCCGTTCAGGAAGGCCAGCAAGCTTATGGGTGAATTGAATGAAAATGCCCGCAAACATGCTATAACAGTATATAAAGACCTTTACAGCAAAAGACAACCATTATCACTTTGGGACCAGGACCAGAAAGGGTTGAATGACCTTATCATATCTATGGGGTATGACTATGAGTCATTGTCTAAAAAAATGCGCGTCTACCGAATAGACAATAGTGACTTTATTACAGCAGAGTTTGAATCTGAATCACCTGTGCTATCTGCCTTTGCAGTAAATACGTTGTTTTCGGAGTTTATAGCATATCATACTTCTATCAATCACGAAAGTGAAGAAAGGACCATTAAATTCTTAGGTGATCTACTCAATGAAAAGAGAAATGCGCTTGACACAAGCATGGGTTCTCTTAAGAGATTTAAGATAGATAACCGCTTGCTGAATCTTACAGATCAGGGAAAGAGCCTTTATGCACAGATAACTGAGTTTGAGAACAAAATACAGGAAGTACAAAAGACAATTGATGCCAATACCGGTGCGCTGGAAAACCTGAATGAAAAATTCACATCGGAAGAACAGCGTAACATAGACAAGGTATTATCTTCTATGAATCAATCAGTTATCAGCTTAACCGAGCAGATAAACATAGCACAGGATGAATATACCAAGAGCGGCTTTGAGAGTAAATATCTGAAGAAGATCGACTCATTGGTCAATGCGAAAAAACTGGTACTTACCCAGGCCAGCAACAGGTACACTGCCAATCCGAATGCTACCAAAGACAATCTTGTATCTCAGCGAATAAGCCTTGAAGTAAACAGGGACATGGCGCAAAGTGGTATCAAATCTTTACAAAAAGAGCTGAGAAGGCTGAACAACCGCTTTGATACATTAGTTCCTAAAGAGGCTACTATTAATACCTACGAGGGCAACATAAGCGTGGCCAGCCAGGAGTATGTGGAGATACAAAAGAAGTATAACCAGGCCACAATGGCATTCAACTCAAGCGCACAGATAAAGCAAATAGAGATGGCTATGCCTGGCAACAAGTTACCATCTAAGAAAATGCTGCTTGTGTTAGTAAGCGGCATTGGTAGCCTTGTGGTTTGCCTCTTGGTTATATTCTTATTATTCTATCTCGACAACTCGCTGAAATATGTGGACGAGCTGTCTAACAAAACTAACCTTCCTGTATTAGGAACACTCCCCTACATTGTACATTCTTCATTGTTGAATCTAAATGAGCTTTGGGCACCTGATAACGATAGTGTTATTGACCAGGAATTCCGGAACCAGCTGCGATCTGTAAGGTTTGAAACAGAGAACTGCATGGAAGGCAATCACATGCTCACTGTTACCAGCCTTGGCGAGGGAGAAGGAAAGACATTCCTGGCCATGTGCCTGGCAAGCGCCTATACCATGGTCAATAAGAAGGTATTGCTTATAGATGGCAACTTTACCAACAACACTATCTCTACCCTTACCGACCCGGCATACTATATAGAAGATTTCCTTACAGGTCGCACCAATATCCCTTACCCGGGAGAAGAAACAGACATAACCATTATTGGCAACAAGGGTCAAGATATATCTCTGTTTGAGATCAACACAGAAGCGATCATCAGGCAGAAGATACAGCAGTTGAAAGATGCATTTGATATTATAATCGTTGAGTCTTCTTCACTAAATACAATGAACCAGGCTAAGGAATGGATAGCTGTGACCGATAAAGTGATCGCATCTTTTGAAGCCAACAAGGTAATTAATGGTGAGAAGAAGATATTTGTAGGATATCTTAAGTCACTGAACAACAAGTATATAGGGTGGGTTATGAACAGGCTGACAGAAGATGAGGACGCCCCAAAACCTAAGCGTCGTTTCTTCCGTAAAAAGGCTGATCAATGAACCACATAATACTGATGAACCTATGGATAGTACTGCAGGTACTTATCGGCTACAATCTTGTATTGCCTTTGATTTTGTATGTGCTGCACCTGATCTCCGGCCAATATAAGTTTAGGAATACGACTGTTCGCAATGACGAGGCTGACTACGCGATAATCGTAACTGCATATGAACAGACTTACATGCTTAAGGTTGTTACAGATTCTATTCTTAAGCTTAAATACAGCAATTACCTTGTTTATATAGTTGCAGATAAGTGCGACATTAGTAACCTGAAATTTGAGGACAAACGCATTATTGTACTAAGGCCGGAAGAAACGCTGGGCAGTAATACCCGATCGCATTTCTATGCAATCAACCGGTTTCAGCGCAATCACGAACGATTGACAATCATAGACAGTGACAATCTTGTAGATCCGCAATACTTGACGGAGTTAAACAAGCTGTTTGATGAAGGGTTTGCAGCTGTACAAGGATTGCGTAAAGCGAAAAACATGGATACAACAGTGGCCTGCCTGGACGCAGCCCGCGACATGTACTACCATTTTTATGATGGCGAGGCCCTCTTCGATCTGGGATCGTCTGCTACACTAGCAGGATCGGGGATGGCATTTACTACTGAATTGTACAAAGAGTGTCTGGAAAAATTGGACATAACCGGTGCAGGATTTGATAAGGTATTACAGAATGAAATTGTAGGACGTGGGTATCGGATAGCCTTTACTAACAAAGCGGTGGTATATGACGAGAAGACATCTAACTCTGACCAAT
>CANBQQ010000216.1 GCA_947371715.1 Flavipsychrobacter stenotrophus | reverse complement strand
GCAGGGAATTGCAGTTTCCCCTTGTTCTCTTCAAACTTCTTTGTGAGTGCGGTATTCTCATTCGCAGGTGCTACAGTTTCCGTAACCATTTGCGGCTGCATCGGGTTTACGGGTCGCTGCGCAAAGCAGGGTACCGACAGACCAAGAATAGCAATTGTAACAATTATCTTCATAATTTAAATTTATAAGATTAAAAAATCGGTATTTCAGTACGGCTTAATGATCCATGCCTCGGGATCCAGCTTTGTTCGCTCCGCCTTCTTAGGTCCTGCCTTCCATATCTGAAAGTTCAGGCTTGGCTCACCGTCATCATTAGCGGCAACAGTTCCTATTTCCTGATTAGCAGTGATCCTGTCTCCGGTTTTTACGGCTGTTTGCGTAACACCATTATAGACGGTGAAGTAGTTGCCGTGCTGCAGGATCACAACTTTATTCTCATTGCCATCTACACTGAAAATTTTTGTTACAACACCATCGTATACTGCACGCACACATGATCCTGAATGGCAGTTTATGCTGATGCCCGGTACAGGGTCGTATTGAATATGATACTTAGCAACCGGTGTTTCTTTTGCAACTACTCGTTCCACCGGCAGTCTCAAATTTCCCTTTTGTGCTTCAAATTGCTGAGACAAAATATCTTCTTCGGTAAGCACTTTGGGTGCACTGTGCTTTACTACAGCTCTATGATGGCGGCTATGGTGTGAATGGTGCGCAACAGAATGGCTACCGCGGTGGTGGTGCTTATGCCGGTGCTTAGCCATACACGGGCTACAGATAAACAGCAATATAATAGCTACAGCGTATC
The DNA here is from genome assembly GCA_947371715.1 of Flavipsychrobacter stenotrophus. Classification (GTDB taxonomy): domain Bacteria; phylum Bacteroidota; class Bacteroidia; order Chitinophagales; family Chitinophagaceae; genus Flavipsychrobacter; species Flavipsychrobacter stenotropha_C. The sequence continues at coordinate 5,110 of CANBQQ010000216.1, read as the reverse complement.
TCATAAGCGTTTACATTGGTTAGTGAAAAAATGTTTATCCGGTCTCCACAACAAGACACTGGTTTATGTTTAGTATTTAATTGTTACTTACTAGTGTGCTTTCCCGATCCATGTTTCCGGGTTCAGCTTCACCTTAGCTCCTTTACCTGCCGACTTCCATATCTGGAAGTTCACCGTTGGTTCACCTTCATCATTATTGGCTACTATACCTATCGGTTGACGGGTATCTACGTGCTGCCCATTCTTTACAGACACACTTGCCAGTCCGTTATAAACAGTAAAGTAGTTACCATGCTGTATGATCACAATAAGGTCGCTACCACCAGTAGAGAATACACTACTTACAGTGCCTTCAAATACGGCTCTTACAGCTGCACTTGGCGAAGTGCGTATATCAATACCTGCCTGGTCTACCATTACACTCTTTGCAAGAGGATGCGGATGGGTACCAAAGTGATCAGAAATAGAACCCTGTGCTACAGGCCAGTAGAGCTTTCCATGATTACCCTCAAAATTTGCGGCAAGCGCCACTTCAGTAGGGGTCATCATCAGCGGTGGTGCATCCGCTTTTGCAGGTTTCGGTTTGGGTGCTATATAAGGTAGCGATGGGTCTGGCTTGCCATTACCCGCCGGCCTTGTATCCTTGGGGTTAGATGCGGGAGTAACTGGCTTCCCTGCAGCGGCAAGCCTTCTCTTTTCTTCATCTTCTGCCTTCTTCAAGGCCGCAGCCATCTCACGTTCTATAATTACACCAATGGCTTTGTTTATCCTGTTGGCTACAATTCTGTTCTTCTCTATTTCCTTAGCCAGTTCTGCTTCCTTGCCTTTCAGGCCTTGTATCACACTATTGGTCTGTTGCACATCGCCCTGCAGTGCTACGGTTTGCTGTTTTTGATTAAGTAAGAGTTGGTCTTTCTCCTGCTTTTCCTTATTCAGATCACCTATCTTATGCTCTATCTGGTTCTGTGTCTGGCGTATCTGGTCTACCTGCTGTTTGCGGAACTCTCTGAATTTTTTCAGATATTTCATCCTACGCACCGCATCATTAAAGTCTTGCGATGAAAACAGGAATGCCAGCATGTCGTAAGAGCTGCGGGTCTGGTAGGCATAGCGCAGTGACTGAGCATAACGTACTTTAAGTAATTCCAACTTCTGCTTTAGCGTCATTATCTCTTTAGAAGAAGATACTATTGTATTGTCAATACTACCTATCTCTTCGTTGATGTTACCGATCAGCGTCTGCCTTTGTGCCAGTTTATATTGCAATGCCCGCAACTGGCTCATTGTGGCATTCTTATTCTTCTTTATTTCTTCTAGTTGATGCTCAGTATCATTGATGGCATCCTGTATCTCCTTACGTTTGGCTTCCAGTTGAGCCTTGGTAGGGGGTACATACTCCTTTTGTTGCGCAGTGGCAACAAAAGAAAAAGCCAGCAAAAATATTAAACACCTTTTACGCATGAGGAACTGTGAGTGAGAAACAAATATACCCATTTATTAAAGTCATTGTTAACAGCCCCATCGTTTTTAGATAATTTTATCAATTGTGCTGATGAAAATACCCTGTAACAACTGGTGTAGGTTGATAAATAATAACGCGTAAATAGCGATGGTACAGGCGTCTTCTCCCTGTCATAAACCATGATAAATTGGTTTTATTGTAAAACTTTGTTTTCTTTTGTTGCAAATAAGTAAGTTATGTTATACTCAATGACCGGTTTTGGCCGGGCAGATGCCGCAATTGGCAACCGCCAGGTAGTAGTGGAAATGAAGGCGCTTAACGGCAAGCAATTTGAATTAATGACCAAGCTGCCACCCATACTTCGCAACTATGAACTGGACATCCGCAATCTGCTAAACAGCGCACTGATGCGTGGTACTATAGATGTAACCATAACCGTAAAGCAGGAAGGGGCCTCTAAGCCAATGGTGGTAAATACAGATCTGGCAATGTTCTATTACCAGGGTATGAAGCAGATAGCTGAGCAGGTAGGCATTCCTACAGATAATATTATTTCTACCCTCATGCGTATGCCGGAAGTAGTAGCACCCGACCAGGATGCACTTGCCGTTGAAGATTGGGAAAGGGTGAAGATAGTTGTTGAAAAAGCAGCCGCTAACCTGATGGAGCACCGCAGGCACGAAGGTGAAGTATTGTATAAAGACATACACTCCCGTATCAGCAATATAGAGCAACTATTGGAAAAAGTAATACCTCTGGAAGGCGAGCGCACAACACGTGTAAGAGCAAAAATAGAACAGTGGCTCATAGATGTTGTTGGCAAACAGAAGATTGATGAGAACCGACTGGAGCAGGAAATGATCTACTACCTGGAGCGCATGGACATCAGCGAAGAAAAGACCCGCCTCAAACAGCATTGCGTATATTTCCACGAAACAGTTGATAACAAAGACACTGCAATAGGCCGCAAGCTCAACTTCATACTGCAGGAAATAGGCCGTGAGGTAAATACCCTGGGTTCGAAAGCAAATCATGCCGAAATTCAACAGATCGTTATCAATATGAAAGACGAACTGGAAAAAGCAAAGGAACAGATACTCAACATCTTGTAGTGCGCCCCATTCATAGCAGACACAACAAATAATTCAACTTTAAAACGCCAAAGACTTAGTCTTTGGCGTTTTTTTACAAGGCGCCTTTTAGCTAAGTAGCACATTCCGCGATGGTACTTCTAAATTTTTTCATGAGTTGCGTCAGTAGTCCGTGTGACCTATGTTAGCCTGCCCTGTGTGGGTAGAAATTAGTTTTGCCGGTATTTGAGGGTAATGCTGAATCATTGAATGAAATACTGGATAAAACGTACACACTCCGAATTAGATCAGAAGATAACTGAAGCGCTTGACCGCAATGTCAGTTACACACAAAATGTTTGCCTGGGCGTGCCTGCGTCGACGCTAGATCAACACGTATTTTATGAGCATGCGGCCTTCCTTAAAGATGCGCCACTTTTACGAGCGTATGTTCAGAATCCCAACCACATCGGCTGCCACACCTTCGGCGACTCTGAACCGTTTTTCGAAGGCACACATGAGCTGGAGAAAGAGCTCATAGAGTTGTTATGCGTTGATATGTTCAAGGCCACAGATCATTCATGCGATGGCTATGTAGCATCCGGCGGAACAGAAGCCAATATTCAGGCGGCCTGGATCTACAGAAACTATTTTATCTCTGAGCATAGTGCTACTCAAAACCAGATCGCCTTACTCAGTTCTGCAGATACGCACTACTCAGTTGCTAAGGCAGCCAACCTGCTCAATATCGAAATGTATACCGTGCCGGTCAATGACAATGACAGGCAAATAGAATATATACAGTTGGGCCGCACAGTGAAACAGGCAATTGCAGCGGGTATAAAGTACTTCATTGTATTTTGCAATATGGGTACCACCATGTTTGGCAGTGTAGACAGCCCGGACCTTTATAAGCAGATACTGGATGCCAACAATGTGCATTTTAAGCTGCATGTAGACGGAGCATTCGGAGGTTTTGTCTATCCCATAAGTGACAAGAATAGTCAGGTCAATTTTGCTAATCCCATTGTCTCATCTATCACCCTCGATGCACACAAAATGCTTCAGGCGCCATATGGCACAGGCATATTCCTGGCCCGCAAAGGGTTAATACAACATGCATATACCAAGCAAGCCAGCTACGTAAGCGGCATGGATATGACATTAAGCGGTAGTCGCGGTGGTGTCAACGCTATTGCCATATGGATGATTCTATTTACCTACGGCCACTTCGGCTGGCTGGAAAAGATCAATAAACTACTCTATCGCACTCAATGGATCTGTGATAAGCTGGACAAACTTAGCGTCATATATTATCGCCACCCAAGGATGAATATTGTGACCATAAAAGCCGCACATATTTCTTCGGCTCTGGCCGATAAATACAAGCTAGTACCGGACAATCATCATGGAGATGCAACTTGGTACAAGATAGTTGTAATGGACCATGTAAGCATTGATCAGCTTCAGGCATTTATCAGGGAATTGCAAAATGAACTCATTCAAATTTGACTATCACCAATAACCAATAGGTTCAGGCAATTAAAAGGTCGAAGCGAGACGCTTCGACCAGTGTTAAATAACTTTAGACATCCACTAACTCGTTCCCACAGCCGTTCCCATTTGGCCATACTTATTCACTATCTCAAACACCTTCAGATTGATCTCATGCTTTAGCCCCGCAAGTGTACTGTCTTCCGGCAGCGGATGCGGCAGGTGATACGCTACCACCAGCTGAAACGTTTCTTTCTCAAAATTGTCAAGCGATACTGTGATCGGGTCTTTCACTACCTCCATTTCATGCAACGCCTTTTTTACCTCTGCAATCAGCTGATTCAACCCATCATTACTGATGCCGTATTTAATGTTGGCAGTGAGTTTTAGCCCGCGTGTACTGCGATTGGAGAGATTGATAAGGTTTTGACTTACCAGGTTCTGGTTAGGAATAATATATGCCGAACCATCTGTATTACGCAACCTGGTACTACGAAAACCAATACGCTCAACCGTTGCCTCTATTTCACCAAGCTTAATAATATCCCCTGTCTGAAATGGCTTATCAGATAGAATAGTAAATGCAGCGAAGAAGTTCTCTACCGTTTCCTTACCCGCCAATGCTATCGCCACACCACCAATACCCAAACCGGTTATCAGCGCCGGCACATTCACATGGAATACCGACCCTAATATCCAGAAAGCACTCAGCGTCCAGGTAATGAGCTTGGATATTTCTTTGATGAGTGGCAGCATCTGTTGGTTAGACAGGTTATGCTCTTCGTTAGCCTTTCCCATTCTTATGTAGTACAAGAAATCTATTATTCTTGTTACTACCTGCGTAAGGAACAGTATAAAGATCAGCAGGAACAAATGGTCGGCAAGGGAGCCCAGGTTTATGTTCATGCCCTTTTTGCTGCCACCGGCCCTATGCAGGTCCACACTATCCAGCAGGGGCGCTATCTGTTCAGTAGCTACAAAATAAAGTATGATCTGCAGCAGTCGCTCCACCGGCTTAAAGAGGATCTCTCTTATAGTATCCCGGTGCTTCATGTAGTTGTACTTGGATGCCAGGCGGGTACTC
>CANBQQ010000215.1 GCA_947371715.1 Flavipsychrobacter stenotrophus | reverse complement strand
CCATTATGTACCCCTCTTTCAGGTAGTTCATATAGGGCGTGTTCCAGTAGTCTTTAAACTTTTCTCCCTAGGGGCCAATGGAGTATGGCGTGCGGTTCAGCAGGATAGGGTGGTCGGTCTTATTATCATTGGGCTGGTAGATGGTGGTGAATAATCTCACCCCATCGCGCATGAGTATATAGAGCTCTTTCTTGGTGTAATGTTCCGCCATCCATGTGGAGTCGGCCTTATTGGCCAGGCTCATAAATGGCAGTGCCATCAAAACTACCAGGAAACCTATCTTGTTCATATATTCAGCTGTTATGCAGTAAATATACAAAAGGAGATGAGTTTTGCTGCCGGTAAGTTGAGTGTTATGATAGTCTATTGAACCACCATGGCCTGCTATATTGCATTGCTAAACATCTTCTTGGTACTGCTTATTTTGCTTTTTTGCAGATACAGATCGAAGGCACTGCAGATGTTCCTGATGAAATTTCTACCCCGTGGTGTTACCTGAACTTCGTAACCACTGATGCTCACCAGTCCGTCTTGTTCCAGCTTTTCCAATTCTTCCAGGCACATTGCATACACCATGTCCCAATCGGCAGGCTGTATAGTTGTTTTACCTCTGCAGCTGATATCCAGTATGTATTGGCCAAAGCGTATGTCCTCATCGTTCAGGAAATAGCCTTTTTGTACCGGTAGCAGATCATTCTTTATACGGTCGTAGTAATCGTGAACGGTCTTTACGTTTTGCGAAAAGCTGCGCCCTGTGCTGCTTATGCTGGAAACACCCAATCCTATCAACATGTTTGTATGCTGGGTCGTATAGCCCATAAAGTTTCTGTGCAGCTCACCGTTTTGCGATGCTATGTACAGCGCATCTTCCGGCAGGGCAAAGTGGTCCATACCTACATCGCAATACCCATGTTCCAGAAATATTTCCTTGCCCGTCTGGTATAACAATAGTTTGTCGTCGGCGCTTGGCAGGTCGTTCTCATCAAATAGGCGCTGACCCTTGCTAGTCCATGGCACATGCGCAAAGCTGTAGAATGCTATCCTGTCGGGTTGTAAGAGTATGGTCTGTTGTATGGTGCGGGTTATGCTCTCCAGCGTTTGCAGTGGCAGTCCGTATATCAGGTCGTAGTTTACAGATGTATATCCGATCTTACGGGCTATCTCTGTTACGTTCCTTACATTTTCTATTGGTTGTATCCTGTTGATGACCAATTGCACCTTCGGGTCATTATCTTGTACGCCCAGGCTTAGCCTTCTGAAGCCAAGATCATACAATGCCTGCAGATGTGCCTCAGTGGTATTGTTGGGATGGCCCTCAAAACTGAATTCATGTTCCTCGTGAATAATGGAGGTCTTGAATATGGCCGTCAGCAGGCGGTCGAGATTGTCGGGAGAGAAAAATGTTGGTGTTCCCCCGCCAAGGTGCAGCTCGCGTATGATCGGGGTTTCATTCATCAGGCCCAGGTACAGATGCCATTCCTTTATTATAGAGTCTATATAATCATCTTCAACGCTATGGTTGGTAGTTATCTTCTTGTTGCAGCCGCAGTAGGTACAGAGTGATTCACAAAAGGGCAGGTGAATGTACAGACTGATGCCGTTGGCTTTGTTTTCAAGTTCAAATTGTTGCACAAAAACCTTCGAAAATTCCGCGGTATCTATCTCGTCTTTCCATATGGGCACAGTAGGGTAGCTAGTGTAGCGGGGAACGGGTACGTTGTACTTTTGCAGCAAATGTGAAGTGGTCATAGACTTAATATTGACCAGCAAAATTACTTTTGGCCTGCTGCAAAAAACATGACGATAATCAGTTTAACAGGCGCTACGCGACATGGGAATATTGTTTGTTGCACCCTTATTAGTCCTTATAGGTGATCAGGATCTTTTGAGTTGTTTGTGACGGGGCGAAATGGAATTTGAGCTTGGTAAATGAAGGCATTCCTGTAAAAAGGCCCAGTTCCCAGTTGTTGGTATAGCCGAGTTGTTCTGCCGGTAGCCCGTAGGAGTGGTCTATCTTATTGTTGCTGTTTTCGTCGTGTACCAATAATGCAGCATAGTCGCCATAGGGTAACCCATGAATATCTATAACGGCGGACTTGTTTTGTATTACACTGCTTACTCTTACAAAAGGATTGTCGGGTACTTTGTCATCGATCCTATACAATTGTACCATTGCCTTACCAATGTTGTTATTAAAGTTACCGGCAAATACCCTCAGTGTGCCGGTGTCTTTATTCTGAGCTATCGCATTGCCGGCGAACAGGCACAAGCTAAGAAGCAACAACGATTTATTTATTCGATAGATCTGCATGAGTCAAAGGCGTACAAGACCATACAAATCTATCTACTAAAATGTTGATCACCAAACGAGCATGTCGGTAAACGCTAAGGAGAGCAGGTAAGTGATCTTGAATTAATTTACTTGGTGATCGTGCACTTACCCTGGGTGAGCAGATGGCCTTGTGCTGCTACCTGGTAGAGGTACAATCCGTTCTCCAGAAAGGAGATGTCTATAGATCGATTGCCGCTACCTGAAAGCTTTTGGGAATGTACTGTTCTGCCGGTAAGGTCGGTGATGCGGATCTCGGCATCTGTAAGGGGAGATTGAAGATCGAATGAGAACAGGCCGTTAGACGGATTAGGGTAAAGTTGTATTTTGTCCATCCCTGTTACTGAGTTGTCTATACCGGTTGTATTTGTAGTTAGGGATACGTCATCTACAAAAATATAGGTGGATTGATAGGGGCTACCGGTGCGCAAAAGTACTGAGTCGGAATTAGCATAGCTTTTGAAGTTGCCTATCAACAGGTATTGCTCTCCTCCTGCTGCTACAAAATCGCCCTGTACCAGCACCCAATTGGTAGTGTCAGTTATAGGGCCTGTTGTATTGGTTATCTGTGGTGTGAACGGCAGGTTGTTTTGCGTAGAGAAATCGTAGATAAGCGTGTCTGAGAAGTAGGCGCCAAGCGAACTTGTGGTATAAGAATAGTAGGATTCCGCAAGGCTTACATACATCTGGAAATGGTACTGTCTCCCTGCTACCAGCGTAGTGGTCAGTGGTACTTCCATGTACTCTCTATAGTTGGGTATAGTACTTGCTGCGTCTATCCAAATGTAGATCCCTGCATAGCCAACACCGCTATGTGCAGTTTGATGACCTATCATACTTGCCGGAACCGAAAGTGTACACCCGTTTAAATAGTCGGCGCTACCAAATGTAGGCCGTATCCAACTGGCAGCTGAATCCAAAATATCCGGGTAACCTCCGCTTGATGCACCTGAACAACCTTTTATCGTTTCCAGGTCGCCGTTGGGTACCAGATTTTGAGCACTCACGCTCAATGAAGAAAACAGAATGGCAGCAATTAGTATAAAGTAGATTTGTTTCATTCAGTTATAGATTACTTTCAATGGAGTATCTGCATTTAAGACATATAAATAGTCCTAAATAGTTTGTTTTTAACTAAACTATTTGCTTTTGCTAATTAGTGTGTTGCATTCTTGAAACTTTGGTGGTGTCCAAAAGGGACAACTACTTTCTCAATATCTTCTCCATAGCCCTTCCATTGGCTACCTCATCCACCAGTTTGTCCATGTACCTGATCTTCCGCATCAGTTCGTCTTCTATGTCTTCTATGCGGTAGCCACAAATCTTGCCGGTAATTTTTGTGACATTCGGATTCATCTGTGGCGCCTGCGCAAAGAAGGTCTCAAAATCGCTCTTCAAGTCTATTTGTTCTTGCAGCGTTTGTTCATTGTAGCCCGTCAGCCAATAGATGACAGTATCTACTTCAGCCTTTGTATGTCCTTTTCTTTCTACCTTTTTTATATATAAGTCGTAGACGACGGCAAAAGAGGATTTAAAGATCTTAGTGTTGACCATAGGGGAGTTATTATTCTCCAAAGTTAGTAAGCAGATCGTCGGTTTCAAAACTGAACTGTATTTGTCTAATGCTAGCTTTCACCTGCAAACACACAAAAACTATCTGCTAATGCGCATCTTCCGGCTTTATGAATTTTACACTTGCTGCATCGCCAATAAAATATAGCTCCAGAATTACAGTTGAGTTGATCGCTCTGCCTCCCAGCTTTGCGGGTGTCCAGTCCCAGAGGTTATTGATGCACCTTCTGATATTCTCTGTGAGGTCATTCATATGCACCTCATCTTTGATGCTGAGCACACATGAATGTCCGGTAGAATCTACTGCGATCTCAAAATAGAGACGCCCACTTGTGCTCATCCACTTCACCGAACTATGATCAAGGCTACGCTGGAATTTGCCGGCAATATTTTTAGTGTATGTTGCCCGCGTATCGCCACAATATAAGCAGGTGTCGGTAATGTCGCAGTCTTTATATTTCTTAGTAAAAGGCACCTGAGCATTTGCGGTAAATGCATAGAGAAGTAGCGTAGTGAGCAGGTATTTCATAGTGTAAATGTATTGTTTGTGGATAATAATTACTTGCCTTTCAACTTCAAAGGTATATTTCCTACGCTGGTACCCCTGATATAGCTAGTGCCTGAATACAGGTCCGACTGGTTGGCCTAAAAGTGTCATCCAAATGTTTGACGCAAGAGATGTCAATTTCTTGCGTCAGCATTAAATAGTGTTGTCGACCACACTACAATATTCACTGCTGGTAACCGGTTTATTGGGCATGTTCGTTTTTGCCCATTGATACATACTGTCTATTATGGGCAATAAAGTACTGCCGTATGGCGTAATCTTATATTCCACTCTTGGTGGTATTTCGGGGTAAATGATCCGTTCCAATATGCCGTCCATCTCCATTTCCCTAAGCTGATTGGTCAAAGTCTGCTTACTGATCTCTGTAATATTCTTTAGTAAAAGACTATACCGATTCCTGTCGGTTCTGATCATATGTATGATGCTTGGCTTCCATTTTCCACCAATGATATTCATTGTATATGCCACAGGGCAGTTGCCCGGCACAAAGTCTTTGTTCTTTCTAACTGTCTTACTTTCCATTGGTCTATAATTTTAGCCTATACACATAATATGCGTATATCACCTTAATACAGGCAAATCTAATAATTTCGGCGACTATTGATCCGAAAATCAAGATAGTACGTGTTTTTCTTTTGCTATGGGTATATAAGGCATGAGGATGAACAAGCTTAATGATGACCATAGAAGGTCCATAGGCAATAACGATTAGTTTTTACCAATAGAACATACAAAGTATGAACAGAATACTAGTGATCCTGACGATCGACATAGAAAATCTACCGGCTAACTTTCCTGAAGTGCTGCAGCATGAGCGTAGAGTGGTAAAAGAATGGAAAGAGGCCGGCTATCTGGACCAGCTATTTTTACGGCAAACAAAAAATGGTGCTGTACTCATTTTTAAAAATGTGGACCTTGACAAAGTCAATGAATTGATGACCACCTTGCCGCTCTATCAATTTAAAAAGTCGCTGGAGATATTGTCCCTGATCAAGGATAGCGAGATCTGATGAAAACTGCCTGTTACCTATACATTCGCTAAATGATTACTTTTAGTGAAAGGTTTTTTTATGAGCAGCATATTCAACGATCAGGATAAGAACGAGCTGTTAAGGCGAATAGAAAAGATAGCTCCATCCAGCCCGGCAGTTTGGGGGAAAATGAACGCGACCCAAATGCTCTCACATTGTTGTGAAGGCCTTAAGATGACCACCGGAGCTGTGAAGCCACGTAGGGTTCCGTTTCCTATTAATGTGCTGGGCAGGCTGTTGAAAAACAAAGTACTGGGAGCGGGGGAATTCAGGAGGAACTCACCTACCGCACCCGAGTTAACGATAACCGATACAAGGGACTTTGAACAAGAGAAAGGGCGGCTGATAGCAGCTGTAAATGAATTGTACGCAAAGGGTGAAGCGGGCATAAAGGAAGAGATCCATCCGTTTTTTGGTAAGATGACACAAAAAG
>CANBQQ010000214.1 GCA_947371715.1 Flavipsychrobacter stenotrophus | reverse complement strand
GCCTTTTTCAGTGATACAATATATTGTCTGCCCTTACTATTACGCCAAATACCTACCCACACATCGTATTTTTTTTGCTTCAAAGAAAGCTCTTCGGTTACCACGCCTGTTACAGTATTTTGACCGCCTTTACTGCGTAGTATGATACTATCACCCGCCTGCTGTCCACCTAACGCAATGTCGTTACCTGTTGATCTATAAAAATAAGTAGCGTCCGCCGTCTTGGCAATGTAGTCTACATGCAGATTCACAACAACAGGGTATTTACCTATAGTTCCTTCCAGCAAATAATTCTCGGCCAGTACACCCGTGCAGAGACATAAAAAACCCATGAAAAGACAAAAAATTCTCATTTATCCCAACATTAGCACATTATCCCCTTGTTCCTACACAATAGTTATGCTCGGATGTGGATAATTAATAGAATCACCATGCTGTACCACCAACTGAAATAATAAAAAGTGGTATTTTTACCAGACAGCTTTAATTCAATATCATTGATTATGACCAATCCGCAACTTATAAAGTTTAAGCGTGACCTGATAGCAATATATTTCACATTACATTATGTCAAAAACTATCTGAATAAAAACTACGCTACTTGTTTTGGATTTGCTGCAAAAACAGAGTGTCTTGAATCTCATATCTCCGGGATTATTAGCCGCTTACAATACAATAGCTTAAAAAATAAGTATAATCCGGAAGATTGCGGGCCATCGGATCCATACCGAAAATCTGTTGTTAGCCGATTTAATAATGAATCCGGAAAGAAATTTCTAAGGGCAAACATACTTTGCATAAAACCATGGATCTCAGAGAAAGAGAAGGGCGTATTTATGATAAAATATACAGAGATCATGAATGCACTGCCATTCTTGTTTGATATGGAAAAGCTACAAGAAAAGTACGACCTGGTAATAGAACCCAGCTGGGAAAGCCCATATGAAATGTATAGTGCATTTCTTCCGTTGAAATCAGACATATTTGTACAGTCACTAAGTATAAGAGAAAGAGAATTACACGCTGCCCATGGCTTCAAACCTGTTCCCCTTACAGCCGGAGATTGGGTAAATATAGAGAGCTTTTACCCTGATGAATCAATTGCAAAAAAATACGACTTCTGTATTATTTCTAATTTTATACCCGTAAAACGTTATCCATACCTGCTATCGGCCCTCAGTAGGTACTGGACAGGTGATCTCAAATTCGCAATTGCGGCCTCCAGCCATGTAGGACATAAGCGGGAGTGGATCGAAAATCTGCTCAAAAAGTATGGTTTGTTTGAAAAGGCTGATATTTTTATTGAAGTCAAGCATACGCAGATCAATGAGATTCTCAATGCTTCTTATTGTCATGTGCTGGCGTCAAGACGCGAAGGGGCAAATAAGGCGAATTTTGAAAGTATGATGGCCGGAACTCCCGTAGTTGTTCTGAAAACTCATATTGGATTCCCTAATTGGAAGTTCACACCGCCATTGGTTGCTAATTATACTACTCCGCAAGATCTTGTAACTGCAATTAAATCGAGCAAAACAACAACAAGAGCTGAAGTAGCAAAGGCTGCGAGTGAAATGATTGGATATATACACGCATCAAACACCCTAAATAAGGAAATAAAGAAAGTATCTTTATCCAGAGGTGACGAATGGACGGTAGATATCCTACCAAAGATCAATCGCGTTCACTTGTTTTACGGCAATCAGGAAGACACTCGTAAATGCATTAAAGACTACCAGTTCATTGAGTCGATCATCTATGAAAAGTCTTATTACCAGGCTTCATTGGCTATTGAACGATTCAGCAAAAACGAATCTATCTAGGCGGGCAATATAGTAAAATCAAATACTTGTTTTAGAAATTCTTATTAGTCCTTAATGAAATCATAAAATGTCGTAGTTTTGCGACCTGTAATCAAAAAGATATTTTCCCAGGTAATTAATGTTGCGAGAACAGTCTATCAAAGCAAAGTGGCATATAACGGCAGCAGGCCGTGCTAAAGACTACAGCCAACTACTGAAGCCTAATCTCAGTGGTATGGTCGTATTCAGTAGCGTAATAGGCTATCTCATGGCACCCAACATTACTTTTTCATGGGGCGATATGACTATGTGGCAGAACGCCATTACCCTGTTTATCGGGGGCATGATGGTTACCGGCGGCGCTAATACCATTAACCAGATCCTGGAGCGAGATAGCGACAAGCTAATGAACCGCACCAAAAACCGCCCGATGCCCGAAGGCCGCATGGATCAGCCTGAAGCATGGGTGTTTGCAGCACTTACAGGACTTGGTGGTGCAGTTTTGCTGGGTTACTATTTCAACATTCTTGCTGCAGGTCTTAGCTTCTTCTCGTTATTGTTGTACGCTTTCGCCTACACACCAATGAAGAAGATACATCCGGTTGCCGTACTGATCGGCGCAATACCGGGTGCATTACCACCACTTATTGGGTGGGTGGCAGCTACCGGCACGCTTACAGGTGTACTTGGTCTCGGCGGATGGGTTTTATTCCTATTCCAGTTTTTCTGGCAGTTCCCGCATTTCTGGGCTATTGCCTATGTAGCGTTCGACGATTACAACCGCGCTGGCATGAAAATGCTCCCTACAAGAGAGAAAGAAACACGTTTTACAGGTTTGCAATGCATGTTCTATAGCCTGGTACTCATACCATTATCTATAGTGCCAAGAATGATCGGACTCACCGACAATATTGGCATGTTTATCTGTATGGCTTGTGGTATCATGTTTTTTGTAGCATCAGTAATGTTCTACAGGGCTAATGATCATAAATCAGCAAGAAGAGTAATGTTTGCATCGTTCATATATCTACCGGTTATACTGATAGCCTTATTGGCCGACAAACATGTCATATAATATTTTAGTGAAAAGAATAGCGTTATGGAAGGTATTTTAAAGAGTAGCAAGACCGAGGGCAGAAAGATACATCCGCATAAATTTGCATTGTGGGTAGCTATGGGCAGCATCAGCATGATGTTTGCCGGCCTTACCAGTGGTTACATGGTACGTGAATCCCAGGGCAACTGGCGTTATTTTAATCTTCCGCAGGTATTCTGGTATTCAACTTTAGTGATTATCCTTAGCAGCATTACCATATTCCTGGGTACTAAGGCCTTCAAAAACAGGCAGATGTCCCGTTACAGAACATTACTATTCACCACTTTGGTGCTCGGTTGTCTTTTCTGCGCATTACAATGCATGGGGTTCTACCAACTATATCATCTGGGTCAGGCTATTAGAATCAACGGCCAGACACTCAACGAAATAATGCCGGTACGTGTAGATGGTAACCCGAGCGAGTCATTTTTATTCATCATTGCAGGTCTGCACATTGCCCACATTTTAGGTGGAATTATCGCACTGGCCATCACTTATTTACGCTCTTTTAGAACACAAATTAAGGTCTATAATTCAACAGGTTTGGAGATCGTCGGTGGCTACTGGCACTTCGTTGATGTATTATGGATATATTTATTTGTATTCTTTCTGGTAAATCAATAAAATTGTTTGCATTTTCGCACTCAAATTCACACACTGAAATAATAAAACAAGTCTATGTCGCAAGCTACAGCTACTACAGCACAGGAGCCAAATTTATGGGGAGGAGGTCGTTCTCCTTTCAACGTCAGCTACGGAAAAATGATGATGTGGTTCTTCCTTTTATCGGATGCCCTCACTTTCGGAGCCTTCCTTATTTCGTACGGTACCACCCGTTTCTTTAGTGCCGTATGGCCTAATGCGAACACAGTGTTCAAGTCTTTCCCGTTCATGGGTCACAGTAACTTACCGTTGTTGTTCGTGAGCTTGATGACATTCATACTCATTATGAGTTCTGTAACAATGGTATTGGCAGTACACGCAGGTCACTATGGTGACAAGAAGAGCGTGGCTACATGGCTGTTATGGACCATCATTGGTGGTATAGCGTTCCTTGGTTGCCAGGCTTGGGAGTGGACGCACCTTGCAGGTGAGTGCGGCGGTCTTTGGGGCACATTTACAGATGTGAACACGCCGGTACACGAATACCAGCAGTTCTTTAACATGAACGATGCTGCCGTAGCCAATGTGTTCCACACACAGCCGTTGGTTGCACTGCAGTCTACACATAACTTCTTCAACTACTTCTTTACTATCACCGGTTTCCATGGTGGTCACGTAACCAGTGGTGTTATCTTCAACATATTGATGTTGGTAAATACAGTAAACGGTACTTACGAGCGCCGCGGTCACTACGAAATGGTAGAAAAGATCGGTCTTTACTGGCACTTTGTAGATCTGGTTTGGGTATTCGTATTCACTTGCTTCTACCTTCTTTAATCTCTTACTGACTCACAACCTAAAAAAATTATACAATGTCATCACACGCTAATAACGATAACGTACAGGCACTTTATGAGGGAGACCAGTCTAAGCTCTACTCTGGTGTAATGTCTCATCATACCGATGTTGAATCAACAGAAAGCAAAACGCAGATAAAGAGGATATGGAAAGTATTCTGGATACTGCTTGCTGTTACTCTGGTTGAAGTATTTATTGGTATGCAGTTAAGCACAAGTATGCCAAAGGCATTGCTTGCGTTCATATTCCTTGGTCTTACTTTGTTCAAGGCAGGTTATATAGTTGCCATTTTCATGCACCTTGGCGATGAAAAGAAAAACTTCATGATCACGGTATTGATACCACTGGTATTATTCGTATGGTTCATCATTGCATTCCTTGCCGATGGCAGTTTCTGGTTGCACATGAATGACACCAGCAAAGCACGTGACCATGGTACTACCCAGATAGCAAAATAATGACTCAGAAAAGATCAAATAATAAATTCTTTATTGGTATAGCGGTAGCGTTTTTGCTACCGCTTTCTTTATATCTTATAGTGAGCAAACTCTCTAAGGGCAAGATAAAGATGCCAAAGCATTACATCATAGAGAAGGTAGACACTTTGGCTGGTGATCCACCAAAATTAGATACCATTTACCACAAGGTGGGCGACCTTGTACTTACCAACCAGGTAGGCGAAAAAGTATCGCTGAGCAAAGACCTGCAGGGTAAAATGGTGGTGATCAATTTCTTCTTCGCAGAATGCAATGCTACCTGTCCTAAGTTGTCCAAAAGCATGCGTACGTTGCAGATGGGCTTTAAGAAAGACCCTAAGAAAGAAACCAATCTCAGCAATGATATTCAGTTCATTTCTATAACGGTAATGCCCGAGCACGATTCGTTCCAGGTGCTGCGTACTTATGCCGACAGGTATGATGCCAACCCCGACCATTGGTGGTTCCTGACAGGAGATAAAAAAACCATTTACGAATTTGCACGTAAAGAACTGGGTATCACTACAGGTCCCGGCGATGGTGGTGCGGAAGATTTCATTCATTCTGATAAACTCATCTTGCTGGATAAGAACCGCTACATCAGAGGCTATTACGACGGGCTTAACGATACCGCTGTTACCAAATGTGCCGACGACATAGTGCTCTTAACACTTGAAAAAGATAGAAAGAAGAAAAAATAAAAAATATTCCAATACAAGCAAGCGTAAAGTTAAAAGCAATTGAACAGTGAGCACTTTTATCGTATATACATCGGCTCAGGTACTTTTATGTTTTAACTTTTCACTTTTAACTTAGTTTAATATGCTTACCCCTGTTTTAAAAAAAGACGACAAAAAAGCACAGATCATTATCTGGACCGCATCTATTGCTGTGTTTGCATTGGTGGCCATTACATCAAAATACAAACTCGACCTTGACCTCGGTTTTAATATTCACCTGTTTGCCTTGGTCAATGCGCTGATCAACTCTACAGTTACCGTATTACTGATAATGGGTCTGATCACTGTAAAGAACAAACAGTATACCGCTCATAAGAACATTATGCTGCTGGCTATTATTTTGTCTTCATTGTTCCTGCTGTCTTACGTTGGCCACCACCTGCTGGCCGGAGAAACTAAGTATGGCGGTCCGCA
>CANBQQ010000213.1 GCA_947371715.1 Flavipsychrobacter stenotrophus | reverse complement strand
AAACTATGCATAGGTATAATGATCGTAAGTAAAACGGTTGCAAAGGTAAGTGAAGGTGATGCAATAAATTCCTAATGTTCAATTAGTTCATCAACCTCGGATAAAAATGCAGGAAGATCTCGCCCGATAAGGGCATACTGCCGTACAAGTGCTCTAGTGCCTCATCTCCTTTATATGCTGCTATCTGTGCGCCGGCGGCCATGGTCACACCTTTAAAACTATACACATCATAGCTGCCCCCAAGTGTAAGTGCATGAACGGGGTATTGTTTATCAAGGCGGTAGGCAATACCCGGCAGGTTAAGTTCTTCTCCCGTTTTTTGTACAAATTCATATCGGGTATAGACGGCCAGTTTCTTTAGCTTTAAAGTCGCTTCCAGCAGGGCAGAGTTCGATGCGTCTTGCCCGTCAATAACATTCTGCCCCAATACAGCTGTGGCTGATACAAACTTGTTCTTACCCATAGGGTGTACATAAGTGGCAGATGCCGTAGTGCGCACAATATCTTCGCCGGGTGCCAGTGTTTCAGGACTTTTTATGAACCCAGACGATACCTGTATAGCCCAGTTGGCGCTTGGGTTATAAGATAGTCTGCTGCTAAAAGAGTTAAACCTTGGTTTGTCAAATGCGTATCTGTCCTCATCAGGCTCTCTGCCTGTAAACGAAGACCCCTCCAATCTGAACCGGCCATAACGTATACCAAGCGTAGCCACCCCAAAGGTGATATGTGTAGCATCCTGCCAGTGATGCCCTATGGGGGCATCAGGTCCAAACATACCCGATGTACGGTGCATAAAGGTTACAGGCCCCAGTGCCGGCTCTCCGGGATAGCCAATGTAAATGAACACATCAGACTTATCTGATAGGGCATATGAATAACTTGCCGATAGTTCGGAGAATAGGTCATGAGGATGCTGGCGGTCTACCAAAGGCTGGTTCTTCCACGACTCGCCTGTTTGAAAGAGCAGCGGATACCCGCTACCTCCTGCTATTATAGCATCAGTAGACAGCATCACATTAAAGTGCAATAAACCCTTCTTGCCTATCTTTCTCTGGGCCATTCCCATCAGCATGTCGGGGGCATCTATTTTATCGCCACCTCTGCTGCCTGCGTTGGCAATGTCTTGTTTGTTGTATCTGATATAGATATCTCCATGAAACATAAACATCCATTCCTTATGGTGTACCATATAGCCATACATAGGTGCCGCATCGGGCAGCCAGCTGGTGCCCGATCCGTTTCTGTTCATGGGGAGGTATAGTGATAACGCACTGGGCATGGATTTCATTTTCTTGGGCTGATCGCTAATATCCATATCATCGTCCATGTCCTCCTCTCCGTCATCATACTCTGCCGAGTCTGCAGGTTTGTGCTTGGGGATGTGTTTGATACGGGTGTCATATTGTGCGCTTGCATGCATGCAGCACAGCACCATCAGTAAGGTAAGAAAGGAAAATGTTCTCATAAATATGACCTTAAAGAACAACACATCAAAAACGTACCAACAGGAAAGGTGTAGTGCCTTTGCAGGAGGATCGTGGGTATAAATATAGTTTTTATATTCTTATGTCCTGCATTATTTCGTTGTGATCAACCAGTTGCAACACACCGATAATAAAAAACTCCTGTGCTGGGCGAAGGAAAAAAAACGGTGGGGCGTCTAAGAATACTCAGCATGAAAACGTGGATCATTATAGGGGTGGTAATGGCATTGGGGCTATTGTCGTTCAGCAGGAAGCCTGCCGATCGGTTTGTAGTGCCAGCAGGCTGGCCTAAACCCGCTTATAATTTCAAGAAAAATCCGTTAGATCCACAAAAGGTAGAACTGGGTAAAAGGTTGTTCGATGAAACTTTGTTGTCCCGCGATAACACCATATCCTGCAATAGCTGTCATGCGCAATACACAGCCTTTGCGCATACCGATCATAGCCTTAGTCATGGCATAGAAGGAAAGATAGGTTCACGCAATTCGCCTGCGCTGATGAACCTGGCGTGGAGCAATAGTTTTATGTGGGATGGCTCTGTAACACAGCTCGATCTGCAGGCGCAGAAGCCCATCACTAATCCGCTGGAGATGGATGAAACAATGGTGCATGTGGTGGCAAAGTTGAAGGCCACAAGCAACTATCCCGATCTGTTTTTTAGGGCATTCGGCGACTCGCAGATAACAGGAGATATGATCATGCAAAGCCTGTCACAGTTCATGCTCACACTGGTCAGCGCCAATGCTAAATACGACAGGGTAATGAATGGCACCGACACATTTACAAAGCGGGAAGCCAATGGCTATGCACTGTTCAAACAAGATTGTGCCGCATGCCACAAAGAGCCGCTGTTTACAAACGGTCAGTTCGAGAATAACGGGCTAGCCTTAGATGAGTCTCTGGCAGATGGCGGGCGGGTTAAGGTCACGCATAACAATGCAGATTCACTGAAGTTCAAAGTGCCCACACTACGCAATATTGAGGTTACCTATCCCTACATGCACGATGGTCGTTTCCGCAACCTGCAGATGGTATTGTTCCAGTATTCAGAGCATGTGCAGCAAAGTAGCACACTATCTGTTCATCTGCAAAAGAAACTGGCACTTAGTGAGCAGGATAAAGGAGATATTATTCTGTTCCTCAAAACGCTTACTGATGAAGAGTTCCTGAAGAATAAAAAATTTGAGTTCGTTAATAATTAAAACCTAAAAACAACAACAACATGAAGAAGGTATTATTCTTACTACTATTAAGCCCTGCATTAGCCAACGCACAGGCCAACATCAGCGCGTGGATCATGAACCTGAACGGAAAGGTAGGCAGCTATTGGGCACAGACCGCTACACCACCTGCGGCACCTACCTATGTCTTTACCACCTCCACTGATTCTGCCGATGTATTGAAAATGTGTTACTCAACAGATTCCATTTGGGTGAGAGCGCAGGGCCTTACCGACAATATGGGTAAGTATATGAATCCCGGCACCTGCCTTGCTCAAAATTATGTGTATCGTTTCCCGCGCAATCCTGTGGTGGCAACAACCAAAGTAATATCGCCTAAGGTTGGTGCGATAGGATCTCTGCTTAATGGTATTCCTATCTACGGTTTGACGAATGCCAACTCATGGAACGGCACTGCTAATGTGCCTGCGCCTGGAGGATTAGGCATCTGGAATATAGAGGTAGGATTGTCGGAAGGCTTTGTACTGGATACCGCTTTTGGCGCGCATCCGCAGCAGCAGGGTGCTTATCATACGCATACCACACCATACAGGTTTTACAGAAATGCACCGGCCGGTAAGCACTCACCTTTGGTTGGTTTCGCATTCGATGGTTATCCTGTTTACGGACCTTATGGATATACTAATCCCATGGACTCAACAAGTGGTGTTACCCGTATGAAATCTGGCTATAGCCTGCGTAGTATTACCACACGCCATACGCTGCCCGATGGTACAACATTGACCACCGCGCAATATGGACCTGATGTGAGTACTACTTACCCTATCGGTACTTATTGCGAGGACTATGAATGGCTGTCTACTAATGGTGGTGATGTAGACGAATACAATGGCCGCTTCTGCCGCACGCCCGAATATCCTGCCGGTACCTATGCTTACTTTGTTACAACAGATGCTACCGGTGCGGCCGCATTCCCATACTACATTGGTATCTACTACTACGGCCAGCCGGACCAGGGTAATTTTGGTGTAAGCACATTGCACATGCCTGCGGGCGTCACCAGCTGCCTTGATCCTGTAACCAATGATGTGGAAGATGTTATTGCTGCCGGAACACAATTCAGTGTTTACCCCAACCCTGCAGCAGATCACATCTCTCTTACTACTACTGCTGATGCATTTACAGACGTGGTCATCTACAATCAGGTAGGCGCAACTGTATTAGCCCAAACTATCGACAGGTCCAAAATGGATATCTCGGTCAACTTCAGTTCAGGCTTATACTTTGTAAAATGCTATAACAAACAAACAGGTGTTAGTGAAGTGCAGAAGCTGGTAATTCAATAATGCAACGATCTTCCTTTTTATTAACCAGTAAAGCCGGAGCAACTGCCCCGGCTTTACTGGTTTTTGATGAATTTACTCTTTTATAAATTTCACTACCTGCTGTAAGGGTGGCTTTGCCTGCCTTACAGCAGTATATTCCGGCTGGAATAGCCGAGATAGTACTTATTTCCCCTGTTTGGGTGAGTTTTTTGTCAGCAATGTCCATGAAACAAAATGCGCTCACATTCTGTTTTCTTGGGTTATGTTAAAAAAATATTACAGAAATGAACTTGCCCCGATTACCTTAACTTTGTAGCTCATAGATTTTTATGAAAAAGATACATATTGCATTGTTGTTATTGGTTGTTGTGGCTATAGCAGGTATTTCTGCTACATTCATCAATTTCAGCACGTACGAGACATTTGGTTCTGCCGCTAAGACTCCCGGCAAATCTTACCATGTTATAGGCTTTTTTGATAAGTCAAAGGGCATTAATTACGATGCCAAGACCGACCCCAACAAGTTTACCTTCTACGCAAAAGACAAAGCCGGTAACATGACCCAGGTTGTGTTCATCAACGGTGCACCTCCACGCGATATCGACAAGTCAGAACAACTGGTGATGAAGGGATATATGCAGGATAATAAGTTTGTATGCAGCGGTATACAAATGAAGTGCCCGTCTAAGTACAAGAAAGATATGGTTGTAGGAGAGGGCGCATAATATATGTCTGCTTTCAATACGGTTATAGGTTATTGCATTTGATTTTTCAGGAGCTATCAACCAATTTTGATGTTTTACGGCAGAAAACTATACATGATAGTATGCTGATGAAACAACTTTTAAGTTTTCACTTTTGACTTTTTACTTATAAAATGGCTGCAGAATTTTTAGGAGAGCATCTGATGCCCGGGAAACTGGGATATTTCTTTGTAATCACTTCTTTTGTAGCGGCGCTGTTCAGCACATTCAGTTACTTCAACGCGGTAAGACAGGAACAAAAAGATCCGCTGGGCAATAATGCCTGGCTCAAAATGGCCCGCGGCGGGTTTATGCTACATACTGCTGCCATCATATCCATCTTTGTTACCCTCTACTACATCATTACCAATCACCTTTTCGAATACCACTATGCCTGGTCGCATTCCTCATACGATCTGCCGGGTAAGTACCTGCTATCCTGTTTCTGGGAAGGGCAGGAGGGCAGCTTTATGCTCTGGATGTTCTGGCACAGCATACTGGGTCTGGTGGTGATGCGCACAGCCAAAACACTCGAAACCCGCACCATGACCATCATTGCCATGACGCAGGTAATACTGGGTACCATGCTGCTGGGCTTATATTTTGGTGACAGCATCAAAATAGGTAGTACACCATTCCAGCTGTTGCGTTATGCCATGCAGGAAGCACCGATATTCAGCACACCTAACTATATGAGCTTTATCAAAGATGGTAATGGTCTCAACATATCTCTGCAGAATTACTGGATGGTCATCCATCCGCCTATCCTGTTCCTGGGGTTTGCATTGTCGCTCATACCATTCGCATTTTGTATTGCCGCATTGTGGAAGGGCGATTATAAAACATTCATAAAGCCTACTATTGCCTGGTCTTTGGTAGGTGGTGCGGTACTGGGTACAGGTATCATCATGGGTGGTGCATGGGCTTATGAGTCGCTCAACTTTGGTGGCTACTGGGCATGGGATCCTGTAGAAAATGCCTCCCTTGTGCCATGGCTGGTGCTTATAGCGGGGCTGCATACCTTGGTTATCTTCAAGAGTACAGGCAGGGCACTCACCATGACGCTCATATTCCTAATCCTTTCGCACTTACTCATCTGGTATTCTACCTTCCTTACTCGTACAGGTATATTGGGTAAAACATCTGTTCATGCCTTTACAGGAGATGGAGAAGCCCTTACCTACCACCTGCTGGCGGTAATAGGCCTGCTGTTGGTCATTTCTATCGGTTTACTGGCATGGCGCTGGAAGGCCTTGCCACGCATCAAGAGCGACGAGGCA
>CANBQQ010000212.1 GCA_947371715.1 Flavipsychrobacter stenotrophus | reverse complement strand
TCTTCGATACTTTGCGGCCGGATGGTGTTTTCAAACTCACGTTCCTGGCTCGACAAATTATCTGTAGGGCGCACATTAGAATTGGGCATGGGTTAAAATTACGCAAATAAATGGCTCAATGGCTTAATGGCCTAATGGCTCAATAAAATTTAGTCTTATGCTTTTTAGGTTGTTGCTTGCCGATCCAGTTTACTACAGCAGTTATGATCATCACGTTTAGCAGTGTCTCTGCAAGGGTAATGACCGCCTCCCTTATTGTAAGGGAACCTTCATTGAATGCAAGCTTTGTGAGCAGCATAATTGGGACGGCAATGACCAGGTAAATGAGAACCGATTTGGGGAATTTATTCATAGAGCCAATTTCTAAGATAAGTTACGTGAAAAAGATCATTACAGTTTTCCCGCCCGCTCATGGTAGTGCATCTTTATCAATCCATCAGCCAGACCTATTTTGGTTATGCATATTTCGGTGGCGCAAGTCATCGTCGAAATTTCATGTTGATATAAGTAGTTTAATATGGCTTGTTTGGGTTGAATTCTTTTTTAATGAATTGCTCCAATTCATGTTTATCCGGTAATGCTACAAGGTATTGCGATACAAACACTTTGTCATCCATGCCTGCAGTTGCAAATTCTACGTGTTCCTTGTCTTTATCCGTACAAAGCAGGATGCCTATCGGTGGGTTATCACCATCAGCCATTTCATATTTTTTGTAATACTCCAGATACATGTTCAACTGGCCTGCATGGCTATAGTTAAAACGCTCTGCTTTCAAGTCAATCAAAATATTGCAATGCAACAGCCTATGGTAGAATACAAGGTCAATGTAATGGTGTTCGTTATCGATAATGACCCGCTTTTGCCGTGCCTCAAAGCAAAATCCTTTGCCCAACTCCAGCAGGAATTGTAACAAATGATCAAGCAAGGCTTGTTCCATTTCTTTTTCAAGTAACACTTCACAAGGCTTTAAGCCAAGGAATTCAAAAATGTATGGATCTCTGATCAGATCGGGGAAGTTTTGTATGGCTGCTTTATGATGGGTTAGTGCCAATAGTTTTTCTTTGTCTCCCGATAGACCTGTGCGCTCATAGAGCAGGGATCCTATTTGTCTTTTTAATTCTTTTACGCTCCATGTTCCTTTTATACATTCTAACTCGTAAAAGAGCCGTTTTAAAGGGTCTTCAATTCTTATAAGTTCTATAAAATGCGTATATGATATTCTTTTGAATAAGTTAACATAATGGGTATCACCTACTTCTAATTCGGGGTTTGACAAACCCCGAATTGTGCCTGTTGCTGATCGGGGTACATTATTTTTGAATTCGGGGGGCAATAAACCCCGAATTTGCTCATTGGAAGCAAGTAGTTTATAAGCACCTGGATAAGCAACATAAAATTGGCGATGTCTACGTAATTCCCTTTCATCTGTATTGGGGATACGCAGATCCTTCATTTCTTTTGAAATCTTTGCCAATAATGATTTCCCGTATTCGGCTCTGTCAGTTCCGTTTTGCTCAAATTCAAGAATATAAAACCCAAAGAACCAATTACGCAGTGTTAACGCAGTATTGACAGCACTAATGCTTTGCTCTTTGAGGTCCTGGCTAATTTTTAAAAGCGATGTGACAAGTTGGTTAAAGTCCATTTTTTATTACAGGATAATTAAAATGTGGCTTATTAGAATTTGTTGTCTTCTATATGAACGCAGCTATTTCAGTTTTCCCGCCCGCTCATTATAAAGCATCTTTATCAATCCATCAGCAAGGCCTATTTTAGGCACGTAGATCTCGGTAGCTCCTGCCCAACGCATAATGGATACATATACCTGCAATGCAGGTACTATAACATCGGCACGGTCATCGCGAAGATGGTAGAGGTGCTTTCGCTCTTCTATCGTTGAATAACTCAGTTCTTTGTAATAGTCCTTTAGCAGATCTAGCGGCAATGATTTGCCTTCTTTGCGCTTAGAGATAGAGAATATCTTATTGATGTTCCCACCCGTACCAATGGCCTCCAACGGCTGATGATCTTTAGTATGGGTCTTAATGAACCATTTCAGATGATCCCATTGCTCATCTGTCACCTTGTTTTGTAACAAACGGATGGTACCAATATTGAATGACTCTTTGAATATGGTATGGCCTTCGGTAAACAGCGTTACTTCGGTGCTTCCTCCGCCTACATCAATGTATATGTATGATTTATTGTCGGCCAGGCCTTCGGCAATGTGCGTTTCGTATAAGATGTTGGCTTCTTCCAAACCGGATATGATCTTTATTTCAAAACCCGTCTCCTCAAATATCTCTCTGCGTATCTGCGGGCCATTGGTAGCATCGCGCATGGCAGATGTAGCACATGCTTTATAGGCTTCCACATTATAGATACTCATCAGCAGCTTGTATGCCTTTAGTGTTTCAATGAGCTTCTGCTTCTTTTCTTCAGAAACAAAACCGGTGTTGAATACATCGAAACCAAGGCGCAAAGGGATACGCAACAAGGTAAGTTTAGTAAAATCGACCGAACCATCTTTGTAAATAGATGTTTCGGAGATCAGTAACCTGGCTGCGTTAGAGCCTATATCTATAGCGGCTAATATCAATCTATATATTTTTTATTGCGCAGGTATTTATAAATAGCTACCTGCGACCTGACAACGGGATCTTTTGCACCTCTTTCCACATACTCATTGCTCTGCTCGTTGTCTAATTTACGACCTTTTACGTTTTCCGCAAGCTGAATATTCATGATATCGATCAACTCCTGCTGAATATCGGGATTATAGATGGGACATGCCACTTCTATACGATGATCAAGGTTGCGCACCATCCAGTCGGCCGATGAAATGAATACCAGTGGTTTACCTCCGTTATCAAAGATGAACACACGTGCATGCTCCAGGTAATCATCAATGATACTGATGGCCTTCATATGATTTTTGAAGATCTTTTGCTCAGGATAAACACAGCAGATACCCCTGATCACCAGGTTGATATCCACACCGGCCTTAGCCGCGCTGTAGAGCTTTTCGATCATTACTTTATCTACAAGGCTATTAAGCTTTATAGTGATCTTGCCCTTCTTCGTTTTCTTATTCTGCTTTATCTCATTGTCTATCAACGCCATAAATGCGCTACGCATAGTGAGCGGAGATACCGGCAGTGTTTTGCAAAGGCTTAATGCATTGCCTCTTTTTACCACACCTTCAAGGTGATCAAAAACCCGGTTAATATCGGTTATAATATTTTTGTTGGTGGTCAACAGGCAATGATCGCCGTAATAGGCCGCCGTATTCTCATTGAGATTACCTGTAGATACAAAGGCATATTGTTTGATCTTGTTGAATTCCTTCTTCTTGATCACACAGATCTTGGCATGCACCTTCATATCATGCACACCCAATACCACTTTTACACCTTCTTCTTCCAGTTGTGCTTTCCAGCGAATGTTGGCTTCTTCATCAAATCGGGCCCTAAGCTCCAATACAACAGTCACCTCTTTGCCGTTGCGCACCGCATTGATCAACGCATTAACGATCTTAGAGTTTTTAGCCAGTCTATAGCAGGTGATCTTGATCGTCTGCACATTTGGGTCGATAGCCGCCTCGCGGATCAGATCAATAATAGAGTCGAATGAATGGTATGGAAAATGCAGCATTACATCTGTCTTTTCCAATACCTCGAGTATTCGTTTTGGTTGGCGGAGTAGCGGGTGTACAAATGGTTGCTGACGAGGCGCTATATCATCAAAAACCGTGGACGGGAAGTCGATAAAGTCTTTGAAGTTGTGGATCCTTCCGCCCGGTATCATATTGTCTTTCTTCAGCAGTCCCAGCCTGCGGGTAAGGTAACTGAGCAGCGTTGTATCGATCATTCTGTCATACACAAAACGTGTAGCACGGCCCTTCTTCCTGTTCTTAAGGCCCTTTTCCAGTTCTGTGATCAGATTGGTACTTACATCATTATCTATATCCAGTTCCGCATCACGCGTCACTTTAATGATATACCCCATGAACCTGTCGAAGCCAAATGGTGCAAACAAAGCAGGCAGATTATACCTGATGATATCTTCCATAAGAATGATGTCGGTAGAGTCATCTTCTGTAGGCATGATCACAAACCGCGGGAGTACTTTAGTAGGTATCTCTATCAGCGCATATCGCTGCTGCATAGACGACTTGGTATTGCCCAATACACAAGCAAGGTATATTGATTTATCTCTGAGCAACGGTGTGTGCGGTATGGTCTCGATCATCAGCGGGATGACCTGAGTACGTACCTTCTGCTCGAAATAGTTCTTTACAAACTCTTTTTGCTTTCTTGAAAGTTGCTTTTCATTCTTCAGCTCTACACCTTTCCTGGATAGTTCCTTGATGATATCCGAAAATATTCGGTCAAATTCTGCCTGCTGACTGATAACCGTCTGCTGTATCTTCTTTAGAATTTTATCAGGGTTGGCTTCCAGATGCATTTTTGCTTCCTTTCCCAGCAATACCATCCTGCTGAGTGCCGCTACCCTTACCCGGAAAAACTCATCGAGGTTGTTGGAGAAGATACCCAGAAAACGCAGGCGATCATGAATATGATTAGATGTATCTCCGGCCTCTTGCAGCACCCTGGCATTAAAAGCCAGCCAGCTAAGGTCGCGGACTATTGTGTTTTTAGTGTGATTGATCATGTAATTCGGAAAGCTTCAAAAGTAAACCCTTACATGCTAATGTTGTAGGCGCCCAATATTAAATTTTACAATTTCTTAATCCTGCTAATAATAGATGTGGTAGAATACCCTGTTACAAAGGGAATGATCTCTACAGATCCGCCATTATTTAATATAAAAGACGAGCCAACTATCTGATCGAGCGTATAATCGCCTCCTTTTACCAGCACATCGGGTTTCAGCAGCTTTATCAATTCTTCGGGGGTATCTTCATCAAACATGCATACTGCATCTACACACAGCAAGGATGCCGCCTGAAATGCTCTGTCGTTTTCGTGAGTTATTGGTCTTTCGGGCCCTTTTAGTCGTTGTACCGAAGCATCGGTATTCAATGCCAGTATCAGCCGGTTACCCTTGTCAGCGGCATTGGCCAGCAAGTCCAGGTGCCCGTGGTGCAAAATATCGAAACAACCATTGGTAAACACTATTTTCTCACCGCTAGCCCGCCAAACGTTGCATTGGCGCACCATTTGTTCGCGGGTATGTATCTTACTTGTTATCCACTGCAGCTTTTGCATTTCTCTTTTTGTTGTAAGAATGAATCAATATAAGAGATAGAAGGCCTAATAGAATGATCAATACAGTTTGCAAAGCCCAGGCTATCCAGCCAAATGCCTGTGCGGGAACTTCGGGCGTGTTGTACGGTCCGCTCAGTATCTGGGCCACCAGGTAAGGATATGCCCCTATGCCGCCGGGAGTAATGATGAGCCCAAGACTACCATACACCAACACCACCAATGCAGCCATTATAGACATAGATTGTGTATCGTGCAGGCTGCGGAGACCTATATATATCTGTAGCAGGTACATGACCCACATAACAATGGTCAACCCAAGAAATTCCCATTTCTTCTTCATGTGAATGATAGAGAGAATACCATGGGTCATCTCTTTGATCACCAGTCCTACCTTCGATTCTTTATTACGTCTGTAGATAATTACCAGCCCTATAATAACTAATACGAAAACTGCCAGGGATATAAAAAGTACGGTCTGATGCCGGGCGATCTTTTCGTTTACGATGGCCATTTTACTCCCTACGTAGCTGTTAATAACATC
Source organism: Flavipsychrobacter stenotrophus (assembly GCA_947371715.1). Classification (GTDB taxonomy): domain Bacteria; phylum Bacteroidota; class Bacteroidia; order Chitinophagales; family Chitinophagaceae; genus Flavipsychrobacter; species Flavipsychrobacter stenotropha_C. Next base: position 240 of record CANBQQ010000212.1, on the reverse strand, counting down.
CATCTGCATGAGGAAGGCAGCTACGGCGATGAGGAAAAGGCACAACACATCCCACGCGCGCTCGGCTACAATAGTACCTACCATTTTACTGGCAGGCATATCTTCATACTTGGCCAGCACAGTGCACTTGGCTACCTCGCCGGCTCTTGGTAAGGCCAGATTAGTTATGTACCCTATCATTACCGCAAAAAAGGTATTGGCCGTAGTAGGGTGCAGATCTATGGTCTCCAACAAGTACTT
>CANBQQ010000211.1 GCA_947371715.1 Flavipsychrobacter stenotrophus | reverse complement strand
AGTATTTTTACTCTTATGCCACCAGCTGAGGAGATAGGTACGATCAGAATCTTCTTGTCCGCAATGAAGTCAGCGGCATTATCTACTTCAGCAAGGCAGTGAACGCCTTCAATATTCATCTGCATGAATTCAGATGGCATCTTCCTGCCCGCAAAGAAAAATTCGAACTTCGGAGCGGCTTTATGTATGCTTGGCCATGCCTCGGTTAGGAACCATTTTACACCTTCCCGGTTGGGTATCCAGTCCATAGCGCCTATATGGTAGCCCACCCATTTTTGTTCTGCGTCGCTCACCTTTATTTTGCTTGTGTCCATGCTAAATGGAGCAACCAGTAAGCCTGGTATATTCTCGAGCTTGCGCACGTGCGCAGCATCTTTTTCTGTAATGGCCAGAACTATATCATACTGCTTCCAGGCATCACGCTCAAAACGTTTAAGTCGTTTGGTAAGGTTGGTGAGGTAGTTCTTTTTAAGTATGTTCCTGCTTTTGTTGGCCAGGCTATGCCATATGTGGTATTCTATGTTGTGCATTCTCAACACCGATATCGCCTTGCTGTTGCTCTTAATAGCAGGCATGTAGGTGGTGAGATAAACACTTTCTATTTGTACTACATCAGGCTTAAATTCATTTAATGCAGATATTATTTTGTTTTCAAAGTCCGAATTGTAAAACCGTGCTACGTGTTCGGCTTCTTCACTAAACAGGTAATTCTTTATGATGCCTGTAGCTTTGATATCATTATTGATATCCATCCAGTCAAACTTATGGATGTCTTTATATAGCGCCTCTAATACGTTATGGCGTATAAAGTGTTTCGAAGTGTTCATTGCCAGCAGGTACACATCCCAGCCACTCACTTTGTATCCATCTATCATGGCCTGTGTGGCCAGATTACCGCCATCATTCAATGGATAGGGTACCCTGTTGGTAATTATTAATATTTTTCTGGCGCTCATAAAGTGTTTTGCGAAAGTAGATAACTTTTAAACTTAATTTTACACATGCTCAAAAAGACAGTAATTTTTCTTGGGTCAAAGCCAATTGGTTATGAGTGTTTTGCGTACCTAGTTGCGCAACGCGAACAATTGAATATTGAGGTAGTTGGCTTGCTTACACAGGCCCGGAAGGAGTTTGGTGACGGGCATGATCTCGCTGCACTAGCTGCAGAAAATAGCATCCCTGTTTTCGTTAGTCTTGAAGAGATGCCTGACTGTGATGTTATTTACTCTGTTCAGTACCATGATATATTGAAGGCGCAGCATATTGCCAAAGCGAAGCAGGTGGCAGTTAATTTGCACATGGCTCCGCTACCGGAATACAGGGGTAGCAATCAATTCACTTTTGCCATATTAGAGGAAAAGAAGGAATTTGGGACTACTATACATACCATGTTACCTGGTGTAGACAATGGTGACATCGTATTCCAGAAACGGTTCCCTATACCGGAAGATTGTTGGGTGGATGACCTGTATCAACAAACTTTCAAAGCATCGCTTAACCTCTTTAAGCAAACATTGTCTCATGTGATCACAGGCAATTATAAAACTGTTGCTCAAGACTTGTTGGTGAATAAATATGGCACCAGTATGCATTACCGTAAGGAGATGAAAGCACTTAAGGTGATCGATCTCAAGTGGGATAAAGAAAAGATACAACGTTATGTGAGGGCCACATCTATGCCGGGCTTTGAGCCGCCATACTGCTTTATAGACGGTGAGCGGGTGTACTTCACCAGGCAAAATCCTGCAGGTTGATCCCTTATTACCTCAATTACAATTTATGCCACTCCATTTATTAGATCACGATCTATGGTTTCCGCCCGTTTCCGATGCACTGGAAGACGGGTTGTTGGCCATTGGTGGGGATCTAAGTACAGATCGGCTTTTACTGGCCTATCACAGTGGTATTTTTCCCTGGTTCAATGAAGATGAGCCACCTATGTGGTGGTCGCCCGACCCCAGGTTCGTTTTGTTTCCAGGCGAATTGAAGGTGAGTAAGAGCATGAAGCAGGTGTTGAAGAGTGGACGGTTCGAATTCAGGGTAAATACCGCCTTTGAGCAGGTGATCAATAATTGTAAGAGTGTTTACCGAGAAGGGCAGGGTGGTACGTGGATAGGTGATGATGTAGTACATGCCTATATAGCCTTGCACAAAGCAGGCTATGCTCATAGTGCGGAGGCGTGGTACAATGGTATTTTAGTAGGCGGCTTGTATGGATTATTGCTGGGCAAGGCCTTCTTTGGGGAAAGTATGTTTGCGCATCAGAGCAATGCCAGTAAGTTTGCATTCATTAATTGGGTAGGTGCCTTACAACAGCAAGGCGTGCAGCTTATAGATTGTCAGGTCTATACAGAGCACCTCGAGAGTCTGGGCGCCCGTATGATTAGCAGGGATGATTTTATTGTAATGGTAAGTGAACTAACTGGTCAGCCTTAGGGATTAAGCCTATTTTCGTTTATAAATTTCTGCCCATATCCCCCCTTTTTCAAACCGTTTTATCAGAGCAAATTCTGTTTTTAGCTTGTTCAGGTCGGGACTTGCATCTATTTCTATGTTGTCAATGATAACGAATTCGGTAGATGGCTGAATGATATAGTCTACCTGTGTAAATACTTTTGAACTATGTAGAAAACCGGTAAACGGTTTAGTGAGATGCTCTCGCTGCAACGGGGAATGGGCCGATATATAGTGGTCATATAATTGTTGTTGCTCCAGGTAGCTAACTACATCCTCCTGCACGTTCATCGAATTATAAATGCTCAGATCTACATCTCCATTACCGGTATTGTTCCTGAATGCGAAGAAGGCAATGATCAGTATACCTGCAACGAAAGGATAGAAAATCACCCGTTTAAACGAGTCAAGCATAACATCAAAGCAGTATCCTGCCAATAGCAGTACCATTAAGATCGCAGAGAATAGGTAGCGGTTGGTAAAGAAATTAAGGCAGGTAAATGATAGGTATGCAGCAATGAAATAGATAGAGAGAACAATAAATCGCCTGCTCTTTTTGTCATTGCCATTTTCTTTTAGTAGGCTGTGAAACGTGAATACAAATAGGGCGAGGACGGCTGGTATGAATAATCTACGGGTAATGAATCCGTAATATTCTCCTCCCAGGATAAATAATGCAATGGCTAGTACTGCCGGATAGGCATATCTCACGCTGCGCTGAGCAATAGCTGCAACTACAGACATAAATACAAGCAATCCAAATACATAGCTCCTGTATTGATGGGTGAATATGATCTCTATGCAATATCTTAGTTTGCCTCTGAACATGTCCCAGTGGAAGTCCATTAGGCCTGTATGCTCAGGGAATAGATACCAGCCGTTTAGCTTTTTTTGAAGCAGGAAAAATAAACCTGTTACAACTGCTGCTCCGGCTACTGAAGTAAGATTGCGTAGCCTGTCTGCCAGGGATGTTTCTTTATTGAATAATTGCCAGGCTGCATGTATACCCAATACCAGTCCGAGTGAAAACCCGCTTTCTTTTGTCAGCATTAATGCCGTGCAGCTGATAAAAGTGAGTAAATACTTATTGGCTGAATAGTAATAAAGAGTAAGCAATGATAGCCACGCCACCATTACTTCGGGCAATAATAGGGTAGACTGCACAAAGAAGATGACCTGTGTGGCTACAAGCAAAAGGCTGATAATTGCCATTCTTTTATTGAACAGCCTCAGCCCCGCCTCATACACTGTTATCAACAACAGGCAAGAGATGAACAGGCTAAAACTGTGTTGCGCAGCATGGCTATCGCCAAATATTTTCATCCATGTAGCCGCGCTTGCGTAAAACAGTAAAGGATGGCCGCGCGAATAGCCCAGGTCTATAGCATTGGGCATAAGACTGGGACCATGCAGGTACATGAGTTTGACCGCGGGGGCATAAGACCACGATTCATCCCAGTAAAATGGATAGTGTAGGGCGGGTATCTTTACAATAATAAATACTGCCAATACCAGTAATAATACCCACCTGTTTTTAATGGCTTCCGGCATATTGATTCTTTCCGATCACGCCTTAAGATAACTTTAAGGTTGATTTGCCGATAAATTTATAATATTTGCGGCTAGTAACCTCGATAGATTTTATAACACCATGAGCTTTGTACCCAAAATATACAAAAACGCGTACTCCGGATTATCTCCGGCTACGTGGTGGCTGTCGGTAGTTATGCTCATCAACAGGTCGGGCACTATGGTGGTGCCATTCATGACTTTGTATATGACACAGGCATTGCACTATAATATTGCAAAGGCAGGCATGGTCATGGCCATCTTCGGTGCGGGTGCAGTGTGTGGGGGCTTCCTCGGGGGCAGACTTACTGATAAGTTCGGCTTTTACAATATTCAGCTGTCTGCTTTGTTGTGTGGTGGGGCCATGTTTATTGTGCTGGGTCAAATGACGAGTTACCTTGCTATTTGCATCTGTACGTTTGTTCTGGCGGTGCTCAATGAGTCATTCCGTCCTGCTAATTCCACGGCCATTGCACAATACAGCAATGAGGAGAATCGTACCCGCTGTTACTCGCTCAACAGGTTGTCTATTAATCTGGGCTTTGCTGTGGGAAGTGCTATAGGTGGTTTCATTGCATCAAGAGATTACCACCTCATATTCTGGATAGATGGATTGACCAATACCGGGGCAGCTCTGCTACTGCGCACAGTGTTGTCGCCACAGCGCAATGTACAGACACCTTCAAAAAAAGATAAGCAGTCGCAGCCTAAAGTAAAGGGCAGGTCGCCGTATGCCGACAAACAATACATGTTTTTCGTTCTGCTGACGATCATGTTTGCGTATACATTTTTTCAGCTTTTTACTACCGTTCCCATATTTTATAAGAACCAGCTAAAACTGTCAGAGTTCACCATCGGCAGCATTATGGCCCTCAACGGACTTATTATTGCGCTTGTAGAGATGGTGTTGATCTTTAAGCTGGAGCAAAAGAAGAAGAACCTGCAATTTATATCGCTGGGTATTTTCCTTGTAGCAGTTTCTTTCCTGGTATACAACGTTATACCAGGTATGCTCATGGTAGCAGTTATATCAACACTGTTTATCACTGCCGGCGAGATGCTCTCTATGCCTTTTATGAACTCATTTATGATCAGTCGCACAGATGAAAATAATCGGGGACAGTATGCGGGACTATTTACAGTGGCATGGTCTATTGCTCAGGTCATTGGTCCATACACTGGTACACTCATAGCAGATACTTACGGCTTCAACAGCCTTTGGTGGTGTATCGTGGCTATGTCGGTGGCTACAGCGCTAGGCTTCAGGTATCTGCAACATAGGGTAGAAAGGAAAAGTAATTAGAGTTACTTACCATTCTTGCCGTAAATCTCTATCCATCCTTGTCCTCTAGTCTTTCTGAAAACCAATGAGTATCCCGGCCTGTTTTTTATCTGGCCATACCGGTAATCAGGTTCTATATTGTCTACTATCATGTAGTCGGGGTGATTGATCTCCCAATCCACGTTTTTGAATGTTTTATTTCCCCTCAAAAATCCTGTTGCAGGATCAGTGAGGTGTATTCTTTGCAGGTACGAGCCTGCGCCTATCAGCGCGTCATAAAGGTTGTGTTGCTCCAGGTAGTCTACTGAGCTTTGTTGCAACTCCATGTTATAAAAGGCACTTCGGTCGGTATCTCCATTGCCATCGTCGTGTATATAAGCGAAGGCACTTACTGTCATCATTAACCCAAATGCCACAAAGAATAATTTAGGTATTGTTTGTTCGGCCATTTTATCGGTGATCACCGCCACCAGCATAAGCCCCGGAATGATGGTGGCCAGCAAATACCTGTAGGTGAAAAAGTTCATCGATGAAAAGATGATAAAACAGGTAATAAACGCCATAGTAAGTACAATGAATTTTCTTTGGACCAATAACGGGAACAGAGCCGGACGCGATATAGACCAGGTTAGCAAGACAAACGAAACCATCAATCCGCTAAAATGAAAAAAGCTATCCCAACGTCCACGCGGTCCTTGTTCCCCGGTCATG
>CANBQQ010000210.1 GCA_947371715.1 Flavipsychrobacter stenotrophus | reverse complement strand
TGATGCAGGAAGGCATTTCTGCCTATGCTATCACCGGTTTTGAAGCGGATAATGCTATTGGCATACTCGGTAGGGTTACCAATACCATATATGCACGATACAGAGGCAACCACAATAATATCTCTACGACCACTTAACAGGCTTGATGTAGCCCTCAATCGCAGCTTCTCCAGCTCTTCATTAATCGAAAGATCTTTCTCTATGTAAGTACCCGATGTTGGCATATATGCCTCGGGCTGATAATAGTCGTAGTAAGAAACAAAATACTCAACAGCATTGTCGGGGAAGAACTGGCGGAACTCACCATACAACTGCGCCACAAGCGTTTTGTTGTGGGTAAGCACCAGCGTTGGCCTGTCCACCTGCTGCACCACATTGGCAATGGTAAAGGTCTTACCCGACCCGGTAACACCCAGTAGTGTCTGGAATTTCTCACCATCATTCAGCCCCTCCACCAATTGCTTGATGGCTTCGGGCTGGTCGCCGGCAGGTTGATACGGGGATTGTATTTTGAACTTCATGCCTTACAAATTTCGGTGTTTTTACAACTGTAAATGAAAATGCTGCTGTTAAAATATAAAATGCATTAAAAAAGCCATACCGCTGGGCGATATGGCTCTGTAATATTATTGTTGTGTATTACTTGCTGACTGTATCTATCACATACACATCTTCATTATCATGCTTCATGCGGTAGTTTTCTCTTGCGTATTGTTCCATCTTCTGCCTGTCGGTAAGTAAGCCATCTCTCTCCGCCTGCATAATGCTGATCTCCTTATTGAGATAAGCGATGTTACCTTTCAGACCGTCCAGTTCCTTTTGTTTTTGCCTGAGTGTCAGCCAATCATTCTGATCGAAAAATGCACTCCAGATTACAAACAAAAATGCTGTAATGAAGTACTTATTGGCTACTACCTTTAAAACCTTCTTAAAAAATTCCTTCTTCATAAACTATGGGAGGTTCTCTACAAAGATAAGGTTTGAAAATTGAAATGTGACAGGTGACTATTGTTCTAAAACTAAAAAAAGCGACGCACAATGTGCGTCGCTTTTCGATCTTAGTTATTCAATAATTATTTACCAAACTTCAAAGCACGACCCGGGTAGTATGCAGAAGCACCCAGTTCTGCTTCTATGCGAAGCAACTGATTGTACTTAGCCATACGATCGCTACGGCTTGCAGAACCTGTCTTTATCTGTCCGCAGTTCAATGCTACAGCAAGGTCGGCAATAGTAGTATCTTCGGTTTCACCGCTACGGTGACTCATGATCGTGTTGTAACCAGCACGCTGCGCCATTGTTACCGCATCAATAGTTTCGCTGAGCGTACCTATCTGGTTTACCTTTACCAACAGGCCATTGGCAGTATTTTCCTTTATACCTCTTTCCAGGCGGGTTACATTGGTAACGAACAAGTCATCACCTACCAGCTGTACCTTGCTGCCCAAAGCTTCTGTAAGCATCTTCCAGCCTTTCCAGTCATCTTCAGCCATACCGTCTTCTATACTAACGATAGGGTATTTTTTGCACCAGCTTACCCAGTATTCTACCAGTTCTTCGCTGCTCATTTTCTTGCCATCGCTCTTATGGAAGTGGTACTTCTTGTCCTTCTCTTTCCACAATTCGCTGTTAGCTGCATCCATGGCTATAGATACATTATCGCCCGGCTTGTACCCTGCTTTTTCAATCGCCTTCAATACTATTTCAATAGCTTCTTCATTGCTCTGAATATCCGGAGCGAAACCGCCTTCGTCACCAACATTGGTACTGAAACCCTTGCTCTTCAATACAGTCTTCAGGCTATGGAATATTTCCACACCCCAACGCAAACCTTCTTCGAAAGTAGATGCACCATTAGGTACTACCATAAATTCCTGGAAGTCGATCTTGTTGTCGGCATGCGCACCACCGTTCAAAATGTTCATCATAGGAACGGGCAGTGTATTGGCATTAACACCACCTATGTAGCGGTATGTGCTCATGCCTACACACTGTGCGGCAGCCTTAGCAGAAGCCAGACTTACAGCCAGTATAGCATTTGCACCCAGCTTAGCCTTGTTAGGTGTTCCGTCCATTTCTATCATCAGGCTGTCAATTGCCTTTTGGTCGGTTACGTCTACGCCGTATAGCTCTTCAGCTATCACATCATTTACATTCTCAACAGCCTTAAGTACACCTTTACCCATGTACTTCTTTTTGTCGCCGTCACGCAATTCCACTGCTTCGTGCTTACCTGTACTGGCACCGCTGGGCACTGCAGCCCGGCCTATTATACCTTCACTGGTATGTACATCTACTTCAACCGTAGGGTTACCACGGCTATCGAGCACCTGTCGTGCAATAACGTCTGTAATAAAACTCATAATGTGCGATTTTGTGGTAAAAGTAAAAAGTATAGCGTAAAAAATAAAGCGAAATCGGGAACATTGACCGATATCACTATGTTTAAAGGTAATGGTTTAGGGTAAACAATGTGGGAAAAGAGCGGATTTTTTAGGTTAATTAAGATAGCAGGCTATCAATTCCTTACAAAAGGAATTCCATCAATAACATCCACAATCTTTTTTACCTCTTTTTTATCGGTTAGCGTTTTATCAGCGCGCAAAGTTTGTTTGAGTTTGTTGAAGTAAGGGCCAATTTCTCCTTTCAACAAAAACGAATAGCGCAACAACTCTTCTTTTGTCATCATATTTACGCTCATTTGAAAAGGGACACCGCGACTGAGGTCTGGTCGTCGATATATTGTATCCATATTTGCCGTCACAAAATGCTCAATACATGTAAACATTTTGTCAGAAACGCTATAGGTAGGCTGATTGGTGGCCCACCCTAAACAACGACACGAATCATCTAATAGCTGACTACTACGCTTAATATGAATAGCCATAGGCGGCTTGTTGCAGCAAAAGTTTTCATTGAGAAAAGAAATGCACACTATAGGTTTTGCCTGGGTATATGCATTTGGTATAAAAAATAATAAAGCGCAAAGAGTGATCAACGTTTTCATAGTTCTATGGTTATGTATTCTTGAACGCAAATAATATGCAAGGTATCCATACGATGGAAACTTCAGACTGTTTAAGTATTTAGTGACTCAAAGTATCCCTTTTTCTCAACCATCCCAACACCCGTTCTCTATCAATGATCCATTTGCTTGTTGCATATTTCAGCTTAAAAGTATCTCTTGATGACGCAAAAGGGCCGGGATTCTGTTGTATAATGATGACTGCATTACTATCAGCAGCAGCTATGATAGCTACATGCCCGTAAGGGTTACCTGCATGCCCATCAATTATCAGCAGGTCTTCAGCTTGTGGCTTTGAGCGGCTACCATTCATGAATTGCATCAAACCGCGCTTTGCATTGAAGGAACTATCTGTGAGTGATGCATCAAAGAAATCTTTGGCGTTGCCGAACGCATCGGGCATTTTATGGTTAAGCCGCTGGTAATAATAGCGTTTCACAAACTCCACGCATTGATGCTTCATGCCTATGTTGTAACCATCGGGGGCAGTATTACGGCCATCGGTATGCCCTACCATGCCATTGTAGTAGACCATCACTCCATTAAGACTATCTAATGGCTGACCAAGGGTATACTTCGGATTAGGATTGTAATTGCTTTTGTTGAGATAGTATGCTGCAACACCACCAAGTAAAAGAACAAAAATGATAACTACCAGGGCTATTTTATAGGTACGCTTCATAAACGCTAATAATGTTCACCAAGTTAGATAATATTATTCATTTAGTAGATAATACCAGCTGCACCGGAGCAAATCAAACTGTCGTAATGTAGAATATTTTCATAAACCCACGCGACAGTGCAGACATTGATCCCCCTCTCCTTTGGAGTAGATGACGTGCAAAACCACAAATTTTTTGAAAATGAAAAGGCACCTCGCTTCACGCCCGCTGTCGGTCTCTGACCGACGGCCACCGGGTCGGTTCTCTTTGAGTACGTAACCGCACACTCCCCTCTTATTTTAAGAGGGGACGATATTCGACCGGCCCTTGGGCCAGTTGTCGAATGTCGGGGGTGATAACCACACGTCACAATGGTTTCGTCACTGTGAGCTGAAGTTTACACTAAGTTTGCCGAAGTGCCGAACCAGGGTTGGGGTGCATATCCCGGTTATGCGGGGAGGCTTAATGAACCAGAATTTAAATTGTGCCATTCCCCCCCGGGCACACATCTTGCCCAAAAAGATATCCACATTTTGTTAATGTCCTTTTACATGAAAGATCCTGGTTGTAAATTGCACCGAAAATAACTTTTTCATCGAGTGAACATCAGGTCTATCCGCTGATCTGGCAGATCAGGAGTTCAGGCATGAAAAAACACCAACTCAGGAGCAACCCACCGGCAGAAATTGGCGGAAACTGGTGGAAAAACTGCGGAAAACTGCGGAAACTGGTGGTTTTCGAAAACCGGCAAAACGCTTGCTTGTTGCGCTATACACCGGAAACGCACCAAAAAAAACTGCCGGAAACGCAAAAAACCGCAACTGGCGGAAATCACTCACCCTCATTTGGTCTTTAATCCATACACCATTACTTTTGTCCATACATGCGCCACTTCTTAACACATACCTGCTTATTGCTTGCCATACTGTATGCACCACTTTATGCGGGTGCACAGACCAATGACAAGCTTACCGGCTATGGACTGGAAGTGAACACTTTCGCAGGTCATGTGATCAAACATTCGGCTAAATTTCACCTGCCGCTACCCGACCTTTCGACCGGCGTAGACGTGAACATGGTGTATAAATGCAGTGGCCGCAAGCAATGGGAAGGTTGCCGTAAATACCCCACGCTGGGGCTCGGTTTTACCTACACCAACTATGGTATAGATTCTGTTTACGGCCGTTGCTTTAGCTTGTACCCCAATCTTACAATCCCCCTTATTACCGGCAAAAAAATTGAGTGGACCGTGCGTATTGGCGATGGCATTGGATATGTGACCAAAAAATACAGCCGCAACCCTATTTCAGACACGCTGAATAATGCCATAGGCAGCCATATAAACGACTACGCCAGCTTTAATACCGACCTCAGATATAAAGCCAATAAGCACTGGGATTTTCAGATAGGCATGAATTTCACCCACATCTCCGATGCGTCTTACCATCAACCCAACCTGGGCATTAATTTGTATGGTGCGCATATTGGCATCAGGTATTTCCCTGTATCGTCAAAACCGGAACATCTGCCCTGCAAACCGATGCCCTCTTCTCATCGCATATTACTACAGGCAAGGCTCGGCATAGCCTTTAACCAGATAGAAGCCCCGCAGGGACCTACTTACCCGGTATATCTAACCTCACTCTATGCCAGCAGAAGATGGAAAGGCAAGAACAAGATGTATGCAGGGTTAGACTATTCTTATCACGAAGCCATTTATGCCTTCGAACGTAATAATGAAGCCGACCCAGGCAAGGAAGCAGCTAATAGTTATAAGGTGGCCGTAATAGCGGGTAATGAGTTTTTGTTTGGCCGTGTAGGCATAATACTGCAGGTGGGATATTATCTTAAAGAGGCAGCACTGAAGCAAGATAAATACTATCAAAAAATAGGGGGACATTACTACCTGGTGCAGAAAGAAAAAGGCCCTATAAAAGAGTTCTTCCTTACAGGCTTTTTGAAGACCCATAAATCTGTGGCCGAACTGGCTGAGTTTGGATTTGGGTTTGGATTCTGATTCTGTTGTAACTCATACCTATCTTTACACTACTCTTAAGCATACCAGCAGATGACCAAAATATCATTGCCCGATACAGTAGGCCCATATTGTGCCGAATATACATCACCCGAAATGCCTGTATTGGCCGCCCTGAACAGGGAAACCAATATGAAGGTGCATGGCGCGGTAATGATATCGGGCCACATGCAGGGCATGTTTCTGCAAATGATGAGCCAGGCACTACGACCTAAGTATATTCTGGAACTGGGCACTTTTACCGGCTACTCCGCTATTTGCCTGGCGCAGGGTTTACAATCTGGCGGTTTGCTGCA
>CANBQQ010000209.1 GCA_947371715.1 Flavipsychrobacter stenotrophus | reverse complement strand
GGTGAAATGGCTGATGCCGACTTTGGCTATGTAGGCAGCGGACCGGGCAAGATCACCCTCTACAAAAGCAAGGACGTAATGAAAAAGAACGTACCCAGTGAAGTAGCTGTTGATGAGCTGATTGGCCTACTGAAAGAACATGGTGCATGGGTGGAACAGTAATAGCTGAATTGCGTAATGGCTTAATCGAGCAGATAACTAGTTTTTTGAATGACCCGGCAACATTGCCGGGTCATTTCTTTATATCGGCTATAGCACTATCTGTTGCAGCAGTTCGCTCTTTTCAGGGTAGTCGGTATTGAAGTGCAGGCCGCGGCTTTCTTTGCGGAACTGGGCACCCTTTACGACCAGGTAGCCTATCGTAATAAGGTTACGTAGTTCGCATAGCTGCGGAGATAATGTTGCTGTTTTATACAACTCTTCCATCTCTTCGTGTAGCAGGTCTATACGGCGCATGGCCCTGTGCAGGCGAATGTCGTTACGCACAATGCCTACATAATCACTCATTACTAACTGCACTTCTTTAAGGCTCTGCGTAATGAGGATCATTTCTTTAGGATCAGTTGTACCGGAGGCATTCCAGTCGGGAACATCATCGTTGAACTGTACAAAATCGAGTCGTTCAGCCATGTTCTCTGCACAACGATGCGCAAAGACTATAGCCTCGAGCAATGAGTTAGAAGCCAGTCGGTTAGCGCCGTGTAAGCCTGTGCTGGAGCACTCTCCGCATGCATACATGTTCAGGATCGAAGACCTGCCCATCTCATCAACCTTTATGCCGCCGCAGCAATAATGTGCTGCAGGTGCTACAGGTATCATTTGTTCAAACACATTGATGCCCACGCCCATGCACTTAGCGTAGATGTTGGGGAAGTGCGCCTGAAACTTTTCATGGTCCATAGCACGACAGTCGAGGTAGACGTGCTCTGTACCGGTGCGCTTCATCTCGCTATCTATAGCACGTGCCACTACATCGCGCGGGGCAAGGTCTGCGCGCGGATCATAGGATGGCATAAAGGCTTCACCGTTCTTATTTCTAAGTATACCTCCATCACCTCTTACTGCCTCGGTAATAAGGAATGAGGGGCTTACACCGGCCTCATACAATGCAGTAGGATGAAACTGTATGAACTCCATGTTCTCTATGCGGCCCTTAGCCCGGTAGGCCATAGCTATACCATCTCCGGTGGCAATCTTAGGATTGGTAGTGGTACGGTATGCCTGCCCTGCCCCACCGGTAGACATGAGTGTAACGCGAGACAGTATTTTCTCTATTTTATTATTGGTAAGATTAAGCGCGTATACGCCATAGCAAGTAATATCGGGAGTGGCCTTTGTTACCAAATAACCAAGATGATGTTGTGTGATTATATCAACAACAAACCAGTGGTTGTGGATCTGTATGTTGGGGTATTTCTTTGCTTCCGCTACTAATGCTCTTTCTATCTCCAGACCGGTAACATCTTTGTAGTGCAATATGCGAAATTCGGAGTGACCGCCTTCTTTACCCCGCATGTAATCGCCTTCTTTGTCTTTATCAAAGTTGGTACCCCAGTCTATAATTTCGTTTACTCTTGCGGGTCCTTCTTTCACTACTATTTCCACTACTTCACGGTTGCACAGACCATCACCAGCTATTAGTGTGTCTTCTATGTGCTTGCCAAAGCTATCATGCTCCAGGTCGTTAACAACAGCTATGCCACCCTGTGCGTATTTGGTGTTGGTCTCGTCGGTATTGGCTTTGGTGAGAATGGTGATAGTATGATCGGGGAAGCGCTTGGCCAGTTTCACTGCGGAGGTGAGTCCTGCTATGCCTGAGCCTATGATGAGTATGTCTGTTTTAAGCATTTGGTTGTGGGTTGTAATATTAATGGCAAGTTAGGGAAAATAGGGATTGGGTTAATGTTAATATGCGGTGTGAAGTGAGTTGCAAAAAGCGAATACGTCCAGATGCGATAACCACCTCCCCCGCCGAAAAAGGCGGGTACTCCTCCTTGAAAAAAGGAGGAGAGTGTGTTATTAGCACATCTCAAAGCCCACCGATGGTCGTCGGTCGGAGACCGACAACAGGCGTACCTGTTGATGGGCCGCGAATCTCGGCTCGCGAATAAAGACGAAGGCAGATTGACTACAAAGCGGTGATGCCTAACGGATAGTGTCATGTGATTAAGGGATCAATAGTTACGACCAAAATTGTTTCGCCCCTTCAGGGCTTTGTATTATTTACTCTCGTTAACCGAGGACTACACCCTCGGCTGATATATTTCGCCCTTACAGGGCTAATTTCTTGGGGTGCATCGGTACGAGGGGTTGAAACCCCTCGCTTTTTATGTCGCTCTTTCAGAGCTTACTTATTTACTTAGTGTAATGACTTAGCTCTAACAGGGTATAACATATAAAGCCTACAACCTTATTGCGACAAATACTTATCGAGTACCAACATTACACCTTTTTCAAGCTGCTCTTTAATGTTAGATAATCGAGGTAGTAGATGACTTTTATGGATAGGCTGTTGCTTTGGGCGGCGGCGAGTGTCTGGTTGAGGTTGTTGAAATAATTATGTTCTATCATCTGTCCGCTGCTGTAGATACTGTTCTGGTACACAATGCTCATTTCACTGCCCGGCTTAAACTGCCATACAAAGCTGGTGTATATGTTGAATGAATTGAAGTTGATGTTGTGGTTAGTATTGTAAGCAGAGGGGGACAATGTACCATCCATATTCAGCAATGAGTACTTTGAATATTTGGCCTGAGACCAATAGTGGCGGGCATCAAGGCTCAGCGACATGCGGTTGTTAAATATGTAGGCGCCCGTGAGTGCGTTAACAAAGGTATTCACATCGCGGGTGCCGAGGTATATGTCGCCATTTACATTGTTCACAAAACCTACTTCATTTTTACTGGCCGTATTCTCTACCCTGTATACCATAGAGAACTTGTCTGAAAATCTATAGCGAGGCGAGAGGAATATGTAAGTGCTGTTTCTACCGGGCTCGGCAAATGATGAATGGTTCAACTCCGCATCACAGGCAAACTTCTTGCGGTAATCTGAAGACACATAACCACCTATGTTGAAGTACCGTGGATATAAATAAAATCGACCCGGAGTGCGCGGTTCGAAGTAGTCACTGGTACTAAATGGCTTGGTATCCCAATAAAGCGAGGAAGAGAGGAAGTTTTTAAAGGTCATGTTTTCCGAGCCGTTTATATTGAAAGAGTAAAATGCATCAGGGTTAAATATCTTGTTATAAGAAATATTGAAACTGCTGGAGGCAGAATTGGCTATCCAAAAGGGCTTATAAATATTGTATGACTGGTTGAGTGCGTAGTATGAAAGGTTATTCCTGCCCAGGTAGCCAAGGTCATTAGGGTTAAACCGGTCGCTAATGGTTTGGGTACTGAATGTGGCCAGATAGTTGCCTTTTATCTTTCCTAATGCAAGGTAATACCTGTACCCGATATCGGCCTTAGCATTACCGCCGCTTATATCGCTTACATCAGACGAGCCGCTTATGGCATATGAGTTGCTCTTGTTACAAAAGCGGAATAACAGGGCACTTACATTGGCATTATAACTATTTTCTTTACGCAGCACATTGGTATTAATGAAGCTGATATAAGAATTATGCTTCAGGGCCTGGTCGAGGACGATGACATTGTAATTGGTAAGTGGTGCCGTCTCCAGTTTGCGTTCCCTGCCATTTATTGTATCTCTTACTGTGGCATAGGCCGGGGCAGCAACTGCATTAAAGAAGCCTATACCCAGGTTACCTTTTGTTCTGCCCGATATTTTTGTGGCATTGTACAACTTGGTTGTAGCGGGGTTTTGTATGACCAGTTCTGTTGAGTCGATTGAACTATTTAACCTGCCGGAATTGATAGGCGAGCCCCCTACCCTGCGGGAATAGAACAGATCGTTCTTATTGAACAGGTCGATACCCTCGGTGAAGAAATACCGGCGCTCATCATACCGCACTTCTACCGGCGACAGGTTGAGTACCTTATTGTCGTATAGTGTTTGTCCGAAATCGGGGACAAGGGTAAGGTCGAGCGTAAAACTCTCGTTGATACCATATTTAATATCCAGCCCGCCATTGATGGTCTTACTATATGACCCATCAAAGTTTTGGCCGTATGCCGATAAATAAGGTAAGAACGCCAGTCTTATTGGCGAAAGAATATCATGCACATCATGCAGTTCACCTGCCTGGCTGAAGTAATTGCTTACTCCGGGGGTGATCGTGCTCCAGTAAGATTTTTCGCGGGTGCGGCGGATGGTGCGGGTAAAATTAACGCCCCAGTTCTGCACAGCACTCTTCGGGAATCGCAGAGCCGAGTAGGGTATTTTCATTTCCACAGCCCACCCTTTATCACTGATGCGGGCTTTAGAGAACCAGGCGGCATTCCAGGAATAGTCAAACCCATCGAACCGTATCTTGGCATCGGCCTGCACCCCACCGGCAGTAACAAAAAAGGCAAAACCATTCTGTTGGTCGCCATAGGTATCGAAGGCCACACCAAACGCATCGGTATTGGCATATTCGAAATCATCTCTTCCTGTGAGTTGTTTTAAAATACTATCGGGATGATTATCGTACAACATAGCACCTATGTATACGGCATTATCATCATAGAAAATACTTACCTCGGTAGGTAGTGCTGATCCGGCACCGGGGCGGGGAGATAGTTGGGTGAAGCCAGATGCTTTTTCGGCTGAATCCCACACCGGCTCGTTGAGCTTACCATCTATTACTACAGGCGTTTTTATACGGCATGCCTTCACGCATTTCTTCGGCTGCTGGGCATATAATACCCTCCCGCCGGGAACAGTGATAGCCAGTATAGCCACTAAAAGAATAAAACGCCTGAACATGAGCAGGAAAGATATAAAATTTGTGTAGATAATAGATAATTGAGTTTTGTGGAATATCGAAAGGAATAAAGTTTCCCCCTATTTGTCACCCCTAATGAGTGGAGCGTGCCCAACCGGACTTGCGTGTTGACCAGGTGATCCCTGCCAGCGATGCGAAAGAGAACCAGCCTGATGGTCGTCGGTAAGAAGACAAAAAGTGTTCGAAAAGTTGTTAATCTGCCTAGATGAGGGTAACCCCTGACGGGGCAATGCCCATTTTATGTTACGATTTACTACAAACCGGTAGTCCCTACGGGACTTATCACGAGCTGTTTTGTTCTTTTCAAACACTTGTGGTAAGAAGACCAACAAAGGCGAAAAATGGCCAGTGGTGGTTTTTTCGTGTTTCCGGCAGTTTTTTTTGGCGCGTTTCCGGTGTATGATGCTGTGGTAAGGGATTTGGGCGGGTTCTGAAAACCGCCAGTTTCCGCAGTTTTCCGCAGTTTTTGTGCAGTTTTCCGCAGTTTTTCCGCCAATTTCCGCCAGTGGTCTTGCGTCGGAAGCGAGACGCTTCCATTAACGGGGACGAAGCGAGACGCTTCGACCAGTGTCGCCGTGTCGCCAGCGTTTCCTGTGTTGTCGGTTTTGCGCAGGGCTGAAGATCTTCAGCCCCTACATGATGGGTAATCTCCCTATTTGTTTATTGCACAAATTGCGTGCGAGTGTAGTAGTAGTCTACGAAACGAATACGTCCTTACGTGAGATTGCTTCGTGCCTCGCAATGACCGGCCAGAGGTGTACTGCTTCATAAAAGTAGAAGTTTTTTCTTGGCGAGGGTTGGTGATGTCAAAGAGCAAAAATGTCCTTCACTTCGGTAAACTCAGTGTAAACTTGAGCTGAGGATGACATTTTATAATATTGATGCAAATTAATGTGGGAAAATGAGTTTGAAAAATAAAGATATTCACAAAAATGTGGATATCTTTATTTAACAGCCGACCATTCAATGCATTAGATCGGGTTATTTAAAGTGCTATTTTTTTTTCTTCCCGGTACTATTTGTCAATAACCTGAAAAATTAATTTATTGTGTTTAGACACATTAACGTGCAAACCCCAACTCATAGGAGCATTTAACTGTCTATTAATAATAAGAAATACGAAACAATT
>CANBQQ010000208.1 GCA_947371715.1 Flavipsychrobacter stenotrophus | reverse complement strand
AGAATCTACAGGTACCTAACACATTAATCAACAAATTCCAAAAAAAACAAACATGAAAAAACTGATCGTTGCGGCACTCATGCTGCTCACTGCGTCTTCCACCCTGCTGTGGGAGAGTTGCAAAAAAGAAAACAATTCCAACGGATCTTCAGACATGGTCTTGTCGATCCAAACTGGTGCGCGTACCATAGAGCCGGGAAGCACCCAAACTTATGAGGCTGTTATCGTGGACACCAAGGGCAATGTAACTCCTGCCACAGGTGTTAGCTGGAGTGTTACCAATTCACTAGGTAGCTTCAGCGGGGGTACCTTCACCCCATCCGGTAGCGGTAGCGGTACCATCACCGCATCGGTTACCAAAGATGGCAAGACACTCACTGCCAAAGTGGCTGTGGGCGTTTACCTGCCTGCGGTATTCACAGTATTACCATCGGCAATTGTATGGACTACCAATGCCGGTGCTATCCCATTATTGCCGGTATACCTGGGTACGGGTACAGTTAGCGGATACAGCTATTCTTCAAGCAACTCCGGTATCGCATCTGTAGACGCGAGCGGAAACGTAACCTGTGTTGCCAATGGTGAATGTGTGATCACTGTAACAGCTAACGGACTGTCTGATAACAATAAGGTATATGTACCAGTATTGGTTGTAGGTATGCCAACAGTATCATTGCCGGTTGCACGTGTAGCAGTTAACCCATCGGGTAAAGAACTGTTCCGTGGGGAAACTGCCAATTTCACCGCGAAAGCATATAACACATCTAACGCAGAGGTAAGCGGCCAGACATTTACCTGGACATCTCAGGATGCATCTGTAGCTACAGTTGATGCGACAGGTAGAGTTACTGCCGTAAGCCTTGGTACAACCTTCATTACTGCAACTGCAAGCGGCATAAGCGGAACTGCAGAAGTAGATGTACTTCCTGATTCTTTGATACTGGTAACACCACTTATGGCGAGTATAGCACCAGGCGGCACCAAGCAGTTTACTGCACAGGCATACACTGTTAACCACAGCAGCCATGCCCTCAGCACCATCAGCATGCCAGCAGGCCTTACATGGGAAGTACCAACAACCGGTGTAGCCATTTTTGATATCGCTACTGTTAACAGTACAGGTTTGGTTACTATGAATACATCTGCAACCATTGGTCTGTCTTCAGTTGTAATTGCACATGTAAGCTCACCAACCATCGATCCGGGTGTTGGATTGATCATGGTAAGCGATTGTAATTGCGGCACTACCACCCCAGGAGTAGATCACATCAACCTTACAAGTGGCAGCACAATGAACATATCATTGATCAGCGGTCCGGCGACAGTTAATGCAACAGCAGTTGACGCCACTAACAATCCGGTTGCAGGTGCTACTATCAATCTTTGCAGTGATAATATTGCTGTATGCACAGTAGATAATGGTACAGGCCAGATCATTCCAGTTGGTCCGGGCACTGCTATTGTTACTGTATGTAATGGTGGTGTGTCTACAACAATCACAGTAAATGTTACTTTATAATACATGCGGTAACAGGTAGGAAAGCCCACCAGATATCTATATCTGGTGGGCTTTTGATTTACTATCGGATAAAAATGATAATAACACCCACCCTTCTGTACTTTTACCCACTTGTGAAATTCACTTTTTGTTTAGTTTATGGCATGATTGTTTTAACAAAATGTTTATGCCGAGGACTGAATATTCAACGTATACTGAAACTGAGCTTGTTGCCTTTTTGAAGCAAAAAGACAGGGCCGTATTTGATTATTTGTACAACAATTACTCTGCCGCAATATTCAGCATCATCAACAAGATCGTGAAGGATTACCATACTTCTGAAGACACACTACAAGATGTGTTTGTGAAAATATGGAATAAGATAGACCAATACGAAACATCGAAAGGAACTTTGTATACCTGGATGATGAACATAGCTGTAAATGCTGCAATAGACACCATAAGATCTAAGGGTGATACGATGAAACGGAAATGCCAATCGAACGATCACCTTTCTACAATACCTGCACAACCAGCAAAACGTGCAGAAGCCATAGGATTGGCAGGGTTGCTACTGAAACTAAAACCGGAGCATCAGACAATTATGAAGATGGTCTATTTTCAGGGATACACCACACTAGAAGTTGCCTATCTACTAGACGTGCCCTGCAGTACCATAAAGACACGTGTAAAGCGATCACTTTCGTTGCTCAGGCTTTGTTATGCCTGATATGGGGCCAGGGTTGGGGAGCAAGTCCATTAATTGTACAGTCAACCCAAAATCTAAAAAGTGGCAGTTTTTCGTAAAAGTGGCAGTTTTGCTTTACGTGCTTCTGCTGAAATGCTTTGCAGATGTGGCTTACAGCCGATTTTAACAAACTGCTACATTCTGCCACTTTCTGCCACTCTCTGCTACTTTTTTATGAAATGCCTCGTCTGCCTCGTCCCTAAATAGGTTTACATGTTTGTCTGAACCAAGATTTCTAGGATTAAAAGATTTTCATGACTCTCGTTGGCGGTTCGGTGCCACATAGTTGTTTCAGGGCTGAAAATATTCAGCTTCTACGATGTCTGTAGGTGGTTGTGATAAGGGTTCATAATGTCAAAGAGCAAAACTGCTACATTCTGCTACTTTCTGCCACTTTCTGCCACTCTCTGCTACTTTTTTATGAAATGCATCGTCCCTAAATAGGTTTACATGTTTGTCTGAATCAGGATGGTCCAGATTTTAGGAAAACGAGGATACCAGATGCAGGGCTGAAGATTTTCAGCCACTACGGTTGGGGTGATTGGGTTCATAATGTCAAAGAGCAAATAGTCGTTCACTTCGGTGAACTCAGTGTAAAGTTAAGCTCAGGATGAAATTTCAGTATTTCCGGTGTAAATTAATGCGGGGAAATGAGTTTAGAAAATAAAGATATCCACAAAAATGTGGATATCTTCTTGTAACGTTCGCTCTTTCAATTTGTTAGATGAGTCTACTTAAAGTAAATTTTTAGCGATTATTTTTGCAGATGATTAGGGGTATACTTGAACAAATACATTCCCAATTTATTGGTCATAAGGCCAACAGCAGGAAAAAACCTTTCGATAGCATTTAATCAACTCACACGGTCAAATTACTTTGCTTAATAACATCCATTACAAATGTGCTTTTGGTCTGCCCAATGTTGGGTACTTCGCTTAGTTCGTTAACAAAAAACTTATGGAAGCTTTCCATAGATGAGGAAATGATCTTGAGCATAAAATCAAAATCTCCCGATATATTATAGCACTCAACCACTTCTTTGAGTTGGGTGACGCCGGTAATAAATGCCTGAGCGGCACTTTTATTATGATCTTTTAGCGACACGTGGCAGATGACCATAATACCCTTCCCTACTTTCCTATTGTCAACCAAAGCACCATACTGAAGTATTACGCCTTCCTGCTCCATGCGCTTTATTCGATCATGGGTTGGTGTGGGACTAAGGTGAACTCTGGCTGCAATTTCCCTCACAGTCAGCTTTGCGTTTTGTTGCAGCAGCGACAGTATTTCAAGGTCTTTATTATCTATCCCTGTAAATGGACGTTCGTTTTGTTCTGTTACCATGTGACTATTCCGCTTTTTTTACGCATTTGTTCTTTGAGCTATCCAAATAAATTCGACGTGTTCTTAAAATAGTCAAAATGACGCACATAAATTTATGCAAAGGTACCTTTGAAAGAACAAAGATACAAATCTACAATGCAGAAAAAGAACATTATCCTTATCATTGCCTCTATGGGCATATTGGTTGAGGCGCTGGATATAGCGATCATCAACCTGGCCCTGCCATCTATACAACAGGAATTTTCCCTTTCAGGAGCCGGGGTGCAGTGGTTGCAGTCTTTATACATATTGTTTTATGGCGGGTTCCTTATTATAGGTGGCAAGTTGGCTGATGTATACGGGAGCAAGAAGATGTTCCTGCTGGGCAGCGGGTTATTTCTATTTACATCCCTTGGCGCGGGTCTGTCGCCCACATACGAAAGTTTGCTGGTATTCAGGGCCACACAGGGACTGGCAGCAGCAATGGTGATGCCGGCTGCCTTCTCCCTCATCAGCCATACATTTACAGACCTTACAGAGCGTGGCAGAGCCATGGGTGTCTTTAGCTCTTTTGCAGCCATAGGCTCAGGTGGTGGATTGTCGCTCGGTGGCATCATTACCAGCTACTGCGGGTGGCAGTGGGTGTTCATTATCAATGTGCCTATCCTTGCCATAGTACTATTGTTTGGCTATGCACTGCTGGATACAGATTCACCATCGAGGACACGACAGCAGCCCGACCTGCTTTCGGGCGTCCTGTTGGTAGCCGGTTTGATAATGGTGACGGTATGCACACAACTAATGGCAGCACCGGTAGACAATAAATGGTACATAGCGGCCCTTATGGTAGTGATAGTTTTATTTGCCACCACATTGCTAGCCAGACTCAGCAAGAAAGATAATCCGCTGATAGACCTTAGCCTTTTTCGTATTCCTTCGTTGGTAGCGGGCAATGTGTCCTTTCTGCTGCTGGGTGCATTCTTTACTGGTTATCTGTTCATTATATCTATGGTTTTGCAGTATAACATGCATATTACGGCAGCAAAAGCAGGGCTGATGTTAGTACCGTTTAGTTTGCTCTCAGTATTGGTTGCGCGTTTTGTAGCTCCGTATATCATGCCGCGGATCCCGGTTATTGCCACCGCAATTGTGGGGATGGGCTGTATGTTAATTGGCAGCGCTTTACTGATCACTGCCATATCTTTTACCAGCCTTCCGCAGCTTTTATGTGGCGCCGCTGCCATAGCCGGATTTGGCATTACCCTATGCTTTACCGGGTTTTCTGTAATGTCTATGCAGCAGGTGCCGGCCATGCACTATGGTGTTGGGTCTAGTCTTACGTCTACCTCCTTCTTCTTTGGTGGTGGCATTGGCTTGCCGTTACTAACCATTTTCATGAAAAGTGGCGCAAATATAGGCGTTGCGCCAATTATAGTACTTGCGGCATTTGCATCAGTTGCCTTGATATTCCTGGTCGTGTATAGGCTGAAGGCTAATCAAATTGCCGTTTCTACAATTGAAGCAATTGAAAGTAGAATTACAGCAGTTATCTAGCTAGACCGACTTTACATCGAATAATTCATGTACTTTTTTCTTACTTTTCGGGTATGGAAAATGAAACTGCCGTTCCTGAACCAGGTCCCAAAGACAAACCGGAGAGTTATCAGTCGTACCGATGGATAGAGAATGGCCATATCCTGCTTTGGTTGATAAAAGACACGTGCTGGTCTATGGAGTATAAGCCGGGTGCTATTTTCATGATCACGCCTACCATCGGGGTTGCTTTATACATTTTATGGCGTGCGCGAAAAAGCCGGGTAGATCTGTTTCATAACGTGGCAGTATGTATGTGGATAACAGCCAACTCTATCTGGATGCTAGGCGAGTTTTACAAACATGAATTTAGACCGATAGCCGCAGTCTTATTTACCATCGGATTAACCACATTACTCATATATTATATTTTCTATTTTAGAAAAGACAGGAAAGCGGAACTGGCCTAAGTGTTAATTTATTTGTACTGTAAACCGATTTAAAAAAATGAGGTAATTAATCAATAACTTGCATATTGATTATGGAATCGATTTTATTTCAGGACCTGGGCAATGTGGCATATGATACAGCCTGGGATTACCAGGAGCAACTGATGAAGGTGAGCCTGGACGCTAAAGCGCAGTGGTATAATACCCCTGAATTAGAGCGTGTTAAGGGGCCGGAAACCGTGCATCACCTGCTCTTCTGCGAGCATCCACATGTGTATACTATAGGCAAGAGCGGGCATATGGAGAACCTGCTGGTGAATAATGCCATGCTGAAAGAACTGAATGTTTCCTTTTTCAAAACCAACAGGGGCGGCGATATTACCTACCACGGACCGGGCCAAATAGTAGGCTACCCTATATTAGACCTGGAACGCTTCTTTACTGATCTTGGCCGATATATGCGCAACCTGGAAGAGGTAATGATACGTGT
>CANBQQ010000207.1 GCA_947371715.1 Flavipsychrobacter stenotrophus | reverse complement strand
GATCAATGTAGTGTTTTACCTGCATCCTTAACGCTTCAGTCATTGTCATATTGAAGGTATTTAGTGCAAAGTTACGGGCTAATCATCAAAAACAAATGCAAAAAACGCCCCGCATGTGCGGGGCGTTTTCGTATTACCAGACTTAAGATCAACTAGTTGTTGTTATTTCTGCCTTTTACCTTAGCTACCACTTCTTCCTCAATGTTACGAGGAGCAGCAGAGTAATGACTGAACTCCATTGTAGAAGTTGCACGGCCTGAAGATAATGAACGCAGCTGAGTTACATAACCAAACATTTCGCTCAATGGCACCTTAGCCTTGATCACCTGCAAGTTGTTACGGCTGTCCATACCTTCCAGCATAGCACGACGACGGTTAAGGTCACCAGTTACATCACCCATGTACTGATCAGGAGTAGTTACTTCTACCTTCATGATCGGCTCAAGGATAACAGTCTTTGCTTTCTTACCGGCTTCACGGAAACCAGACTTAGCGCAAAGTTCGAATGACATACCATCACTATCCACCTGGTGGAAAGAACCGTCGAATATACGAACTCTCATACTTTCTACAGGGAAACCAGCCAAAGGACCGTTGGTCATTGAAGCTTCAAAGCCCTTCTGTATTGGCGCGATAAATTCACGAGGAATAGATCCACCGAAGATTTCGTTGATGAACTGGAAACGTCCTTTACCTTCTGCAAGGAAAGCTTCGTCAGCCGGTCCGATCTCAAACTGGATGTCAGCGAACTTACCGCGACCACCAGTCTGTTTCTTGTATATTTCACGGTGTTCAATCGTAAGTGTAAATGCTTCCTTGTAAGCAACCTGAGGTGCACCCTGGTTGATCTCTACCTTGAACTCGCGACGCATACGGTCAACGATGATCTCAAGGTGCAATTCACCCATACCACTCAGGATAGTCTGGCCGGTATCTTCGTCGGTCTTAACACGCAACGTAGGATCTTCTTCAACCAGCTTAGCGATAGCCATACCCATCTTATCAACGTCTGCCTGAGTTTTAGGCTCTACAGATATAGAGATAACCGGCTCTGGTATGAACATGTTTTCCAGAACGATAGGATGCTTTTCATCGCAAAGGGTATCACCCGTCTTGATTTCCTTGAAACCTACAGCCGCTCCGATATCACCGGCTTCGATGAAGTCGATAGGATTCTGCTTGTTAGCGTGCATCTGCATGATACGAGAGATACGCTCATTCTTACCGGAACGTACGTTCAATACATAAGAACCAGCATCCAGGTGACCTGAATAGCACCGGAAGAACGCCAGACGACCAACGAAAGGATCGGTCATGATCTTGAACGCCAACGCAGCGAAAGGCTCCTTAGCATCTGGGTGACGAACGATCTCTTCACCTGTGTTAGGATCAGTACCTGTTATAGACTCAACATCCATTGGGCTAGGCAGGTAACGGATAACTGCATCCAGAGCAACCTGAACACCCTTATTCTTGTAAGCTGAACCGCAAAGCATTGGAACGATGCTCAGATCGATACAAGCCTTACGTACTGCATTATATATTTCATCAACAGAGATGCTGTTCGGATCTTCGAAGAACTTCTCCATCAATTTGTCGTCATACTCAGCCACTGATTCTACAAGGTGAGCCCTCCAGAAATCAACGTCTTCCTTCATATCTTCAGGAATAGGAACTACAGTGTACGTCATACCCTGGCTTGCATCATCCCAGATGATAGCTTCCATGGTGATCAGATCCACAATACCCTTGAAGCTATCTTCAGCACCGATAGGCAACTGCAATGGTACAGACTTTGCACCAAGCATTTCCTTAACCTGCTTAACTACCATAAGGAAGTCAGCACCAACACGGTCCATCTTGTTTACAAAACCTACACGTGGTACCTTGTAACGGTTAGCCTGGCGCCATACAGTTTCAGACTGAGGTTCAACACCATCTACCGCAGAGAACAAAGCAACCAGACCATCCAATACACGCAAAGAGCGCTCCACTTCGATCGTGAAATCCACGTGACCCGGAGTATCAATGATGTTGAACTTGTAGTTCTTTGATTCAGGTAATTTCTTACCCTGTGTAGTTGGGAAGTTCCAGAAGCAGGTAGTTGCCGCAGAAGTGATCGTGATACCACGCTCTTGTTCCTGGGCCATCCAGTCCATTGTTGCTCCACCATCATGTACTTCACCGATCTTATGGTTTACACCGGTGTAGTAAAGGATACGTTCTGTCATCGTGGTTTTACCGGCATCAATGTGAGCGGCTATACCAAAGTTGCGCTGTAAGCGTAAGTCTGCCATTTTTATTTTATATTAAAGAGATAAAATTTAAAATTTGAGGTGCAAAGGTAGGAAAATAATTGTAAAAAAATATCTGGAAATATTGCTATAATAAAGTAGTAACATAATCTTATAAAATGCCTGTAATTGACGAAAATCAGGATTAATTATACCTTAGCAATAATTAGCCCAAAAAATGCCTGGAAAATTATACCGATCACTATTGTTACTGATACTGTGTTTGCTTGCGGGCTATCATAACTACGGGCAAAACGCTATACCACAGACCTTCAATATATATAATGGTCTACCCACCAACCATATTTACAATGGCATAATAGATAGAAATGGCTACTTATGGATCGCAACAACAAAGGGAGTTGTAAAATATAATGGCTATTCTTTCAGGATATTTAATTCATCTGATGGGTTGCCAAAAGAAGATGTATGGCGGCTTGTGGAAGATAAAAGGGGAAGAATATGGTTATGCTGTATTACAGATGAGTTAGGATATATTTATAACGACAAATACTATGGTATTACTATCGGGCAAAACAGGAGCAGCGTTTATCCCCACTCATTATACCGTTTTGGTAATGGAATAACATTTTCTACTTCCTACATTAACGGGCAAAGGGGAGCAGAGTTATATAGGATAGATAGTACATCTGCCAGCACCCTATCCATACCTATACCACCGGTCATCAAAGATCTTCACTTTACAAAAACCGACTCATTAAATTTCATCAAAGATAACACCTCGCTTTGGGCTACCCGCACTAATATTGTTGAAGACAGCATAGTTACATCGCTTATTAAAAATTACGTCTTTCGTTTTGTTGCCAGAGGGGAAAAACTAGTTTATAAGGATTACACGAAGATACTATACCCGGATATAGAGCGGATCATTAACGAGTATCGGCCATTAAGTGTCAATAATTTTCTAATATTCCACTCCCCATATCCATCGAATACATTTATATCAGTCAACTTAAAAAACGGCAAGTATGATGAAGTGAGTCTCATTAAGTATGGTATTAGTGAAGATATTCAGTTTATTCACAATAATGGCGATGCCGATTCCAACATTTATGTCCTCACTGCGAACCACATTCTACTTTTCAGCACTTTTAGCAATTTCTCTAAAGTACTTATAGATAACTACAAGCACTTTACCACCGATTCGACGCTGGATGGCAATGAAATAAGGAGTATATATAATAATGGCATGTGGGGAACCATCTTTGCTACAACAAATAAGGGTTTGGCGATCAGGCAGTCTCTTAAAAATTATTTCAAACCCGAACCTACAATAAAACTCCAGGGATTTAACTATGTGCAGGGGGTTCCGGATGAAAAGTGTTATTGGTGGAACGTAAGCACATCAACATTAGCTGAGCTGGACAAAAACTACACTATAAGATTCAGTAAATTAAAGAATACATCGGTAATTAATGCAATATACCCATACCATGGCGACAGTCTGCTTATAGTAGGCCACGATAATTTTTATATGTCGAAAAATAGCAAAAAGGCTTCTCTGGTACCACTTAGCTGCATGTCTTTAGGCGTATTTTCCTGGGCAAAAACGCCAGATAATACATTCATTTTTTCTTGTAACGGAGGGTTCCATTTTGCAACTCCCGTTACACATGACACCTCTAATGTGTCCATACTTGATAATATCAGGCTACCTGGAATGGTAGCAGATGCGAAAGGTGAAGAGTATTGGGCTTATAACAACCTGCATATTGACATCTACAACAATAAAACACACCAGCTCACAAAATATACAAGAGAAAAACTGATTGCTGCTGGCATTCAAAAAGTAGAAAAGATATGCATTGATAGTTTCAATAACGTCTACATACTCGACAATAGCCAGCTGCTACTTTTTAACAATCGACATGCGAAGGTTATTAAACAGGTTAGCAATATCAACATTAAAAATTGTGACATTAATATCTATAAAAACAAGCTAATAATTACCGGCAAGATCGGCATAATTTGCCTTGACATTTATGGAAAAGATTCTCTGTCAGCACCCGTAATATTCCCTAATAGCAACAATTATTACTATATCTATAATACGCAGATCGCTTTTAATAGAATTCTACTCAATACCGATAAAGGATTTATGAGTGTCGATATTTCAGACAGCGCATACAACCTTGCATATGACCTGAAAAAAGTAATTGATAACTATCGCTTTGTTTGTAAATATGGTAATTCCACACAAAATATTGATAATGGAGATACCCTGATATTGGATCAGGAAGATCTGAAGTTGCAATTTGACATTATCAATCCGAATGGGAAAGGATCAGTTGTATATTTTGCCCAACTTGAAAAAAACTTACCCACTCAACTTACAACAAATGAATTAGGATTGCCAACTTTAAAACCCGATAGATACTATGTTTTAGCGGTAAACGCCACGGATGAGATCTGGAAAAGCAGCAATAAAGTAATTATACTGTATGTAAAGCCGTATTGGTACCAGACAAAGGTTATGGTGCGATTAATATGGTTGGGTACATTCATCATGTTATTATTATTGATCGTGATCATCATACTGGTGACCAGAAGGCTTGTGCTAAATGCATCTGAAAAGAAAAGCAGAAGGATGGAAATGGAACTTAAAGCCATCTATTCTCAAATAAACCCACATTTCATTTTCAATTCTTTAAACTCAGCATTACTTCTCATAAGTAAGAATAGAATGGAAGATGCTTATACCCATGTATCTAAATTTTCCAGGCTTTTAAGAAGTTACATTAAATCATCAAGAAATAAATTTATTACAGTACAGTCAGAAATATCTAATCTCAGAAACTATATTGAGTTACAACAAGTACGCTTTAAAGAGAAATTCACTTACGAAATCAATGATAACGAGATCGCCGGACGCTCAGAACTGGTCATACCATCTTTGTTGTTACAGCCTTTTGTTGAAAATGCAATTGAGCATGGACTGCTTAATAAGCAAGGTGTTGGGCATTTGAAAATAGATTTTTCGGTGGCAAACAATTCCACGCTTATCTGTACGATCGACGACGATGGAATTGGGAGGAATGAAAGTAGAAAAATAAGCAAGTTAAACCTAAACAAGGAAGAGTCATATGGCGACCTGCTGGTAAAAGACCTGGTAACTATATTCAACAAATACGAAAGTGTTCACGTAAATATACAATATGAAGACAAGATGTCGCCTTTGTCTGGAACTGTTGTAACTATTTCCATTAAGTACTTTTAAACTCCCCCAAACTGTGAAACCATCTAAATTACTGATACTATTCCCACTTCTTATTTTTCTAACGACTCTTTTGTCTGCGCAAAATGGCAACATTTTTAATCTAAATTCAGAGAACGGTCTACCTTCTAATCACGTTTACGCAACAATTACTGACCGACATGGTTATCTATGGATTGCCACCACCGAGGGAGTTATCCGCTACAATGGCTACGAATTAAAAATTTTCACAACCAAAGATGGCCTTCCAATTAATGACGTCTGGCAATTAATAGAGGATGATAAGGGACGCATCTGGCTAGGATGTATAGCAAACAAAATGGGCTATATCTACAATGAAAAATATTACAATGCAACGTTTGCTACAAAAAACTCCCATACTATTTACCCACTATTTCTGAAGTTAAATGCAGGCCACATAAACTTCTTTAGCAATTACTCACCTAACACTGTTCATCATGATTACTTTATTGAACGAAACGATACAATTTTCAATTATTCTTTAACTACCGAGCTAAGCAAAATAATACCAGACTTACGTT
>CANBQQ010000206.1 GCA_947371715.1 Flavipsychrobacter stenotrophus | reverse complement strand
CTGGTGGTTATTCCAGTACTGCAGTAAATGGTACAAGTGCTGCTTACACAGCGTCAGCTACTTATCCATCAATTCCTGCTACCGGTAGCGGTATATACACAGTATCAGTTAAGAGCGATCCGTCGTCTGCCCCTGCTTGTGCGACAACTGCAACTGTTTCGGTGGCCGTATTGCCTGCCATTCCGGCGCCGATGACACCAGCAGATACAACGATCTGCACATCCGGCACTTACACCTTGGGTGGTGGTAACATTGGTATAGCAAGTATGTGGTCTGTAGCTCCGGCGGGTTATGCTACAGTTTCTTTATCGGGCGTTGTGTCGGGTATTTCAGAATCAGGTCTGGCTACACCGGTAACTATTACTTACAATAGTGGTTGTGGTGGTCCGGCAGTGTCGACTACGCTGAAGACACTTAATACACTTGGAGGCACTTACAATGTAGGTGCAGGGCAGCCGTTTAAGACACTGACTCAGGCTGCGGCGCTTTATAACTGCGCTACTTCTTTAACAGGGCCGGTAGTATATCAGCTAACAGATGCAAGTTATCCTAACGAAACCTTCCCGATAACGTTGAGTAACAATGCCTCGGCCAGTTCAACGAATACTATGACGATAAGGCCTGCATCAGGAATATCGCCTACCATAAGCGGAAGTGCATCGTTTGCTATATTTGGCATTAATGGTAAATATATTACCCTTGAAGGCTCAAATAACCCTGTAGCAAATACCATTTGTCCGTTGGCGACAGCGAGCAGAAATCTTACAATACAGAATACCAATACATCAACATCGAGTGCGGTCATCTGGATGGGTTCAGGTGCTAACAATAACAACATTCAGGATTGTAATATCGCAGGTAACAGTGCTACGCAAACATTAGCTGGTATCGGATCTGGTGGTGCAACCATTGCGCTCAACAGCCTTGGAAATTCCAATAACAATAATTCAATTGTCAATAATGCTATATCCGCAGTGCAGAATGGTATTTACTCAATGGGCGCAAGTGCCGGTACGAAAAATACAGGAACGGTCGTTAACCAGAACGTTGTAACCAATACCAGCAATAATGGTATACTGGTAGGCTTTGAAAGCGGGATCAACATAAAGAAGAATGTTGTTACCGGTGTAACGAGTGCAACCTCGGGCAGAGACGTAGTGGGTATCAATGTTGGTTTTGCTAACAATAGCATTGTTGCAGGTACCACATCTGTAACCGGCAATGAAGTTGCCGATGCAGTTATAGAGAAGAATGTTATTGGTAGCATTAGCTCAACAGCGTCAACAGGTGCGCAGTCTGCGGTAGGTATAGCAGTTGCGGGTAGTACGTCCGGCACTGCAAATACCATTGTAAATAACTCGGTTTACAGAATGCTGAGTCTGTCAAGTGGGTCAGATGTTACTGCCGGTCTGTTCTTAACCGGAATAACTTCAGGTGTTAGTGATAAGGTATGGTATAATACGGTAGCACTCACCGGTACTCCGGGTGGTGGTACCAATCCAAGTTTTGCATTAGCGGTTTCGGGGGTAGTAGCTCCGGTAGACATTAAGAACAACATCCTTGTTAATGCAATGTGGAATAATACCGCAAATTCTGCAAGATCTATGGGCTTTGCTTATAGTACGTATACTTCGCTTACATCAAATTACAATGTATTGCGTGATAGTAGTGCAGCACCTGTCTTTGTAGCAGTGGGTTCACTTACTGCGCCAACCGGTACTTATGCGTCTATAAGCGCATGGCAAACTGGATCGGGTAGTACTCAGGATACCAACTCTGTTTTGGCGATTCCGGTATTCAATGCGCCAGCCGCAACTGTGCCTAATCTTGGACTTTCCTATGCAGCTGCCAACGTTGCTATCAATAATGCAGGTACGCCTTTAGCGTATACCACTGATGCCAATTGTATAACCCGCGACGCGTCGACACCTGATATCGGCATCAATGAATTTAATGGTTCAGCACCGCCACCAGCAATAGCATACGTTAGTAATCCGACCGGTAATTCGTGCCCGACAAATCAAACTGTTGTAGCCGACATTACTATTAGTGCTGCAGCTCCGGTAGGATTGGACGATGGCTCTGTAACCGGAAACGGTCCGAAGATCTACTTCTCGAAGAACGGAACAACATGGTTCTCAGGTGCAGGTACCTATGTGAGTGGTTCTACAGCAATAGGTGGAACGAGTAGGTGGAACTTTATCATTAATGCCACAACGCTTGGGGTACTTCCGGGAGAAACAGTTTCTTATTACATCGTAGCTCAGGATCTTTCTACACCTTCTGTGGTTGGATCTCTTCCTGTGGGCGTAGTAGCTTCAAGCGTATCAGCTATTACTACAGCTCCTGTACCAACTACCTATAGTACTTATATAGCTTCGGGTACTGTTACGGTAGGTGCTGGTCAGACATTTACATCGCTACCTGCTGCGGTTGCTAATTATTCTGCAAGTACATGTATCACGGGTCCTGTTGTATTAAGTCTTACAGATGCATTGTATAGCATGGGGTCAACCAGTCTGACTATTGCCGGTAATGCAAGTGCTACTGCAACTAACAACCTTATTATTCAACCTGCACCGGGTGTGTCTACTACCATTTCAAGCAGCAACTCTACGGCTACAATATTCATAAATGGTGGTAAGTACGTTGTTATTGATGGTACTACTACAACTGTAACTAATAGTGTCTGTCCTGCCGTTTCTGCATCCCGTAATCTTACGATCACCAGCTCTTCTACCGGAGCGGTGGTGTGGATGGCTACCGGAACTAATAACAGTAAAGTACAGAACTGTAATATTACCGGCAATGGTATAGCGTCTACGATCATAGGTATCGGATCAGGTGGTTCAACTCCGTCGCTGACCAGTACAGGTAATGCTAATCACAACAATAGCATTATTAATAACAGAATTACGGCTGTAGGAACCGGTATCTATTCTATGGGCTCTACTACCTTATCTAAGAATAATGGTACGACGATAGATCAGAATGTAATGACCACAGTTAATGGAATTGGAAACAATTGCATACTTGTTGGTAATGAAAACGGCATAAATATTCGTGGCAATAATATTGGTGGTATCAATAACGGAAACAGTACTGACGTGGGTGGTATTATCGCTGGTTTCGGTAATAACGGAATCTTATTTACAAATACAACCGGCAGTGAAGTATCTAATGCTATCATTACCAACAATATTATAGATAACATCAACCAGACGAATACATGGTCGGCAGTGGGTATCGCTTTGGCGGCATCATCTACAGGCACTTCTACTATTGCCAACAATATGGTTACCCGAGTATTTGCCAAGGGTACCTCATCAGATTTCAGTTCAGGTATATTTATTGGTGGTGGTTTAGCAGGAGCAGTTAATCTGTTCTATAATTCAGTATATATTACCGGTAGTTACACCGGCGCCAGTGTTCCGTCCTATGCTCTTGCTGTAAGCGGCACTAATCCTGTCATTACTATGAAGAATAACATCTTTGTTTATTCAGCTTCAAATGGTGTTACAGGTTATGCTGCAGGCTTTGCGTCAAGTACATTTAGTAATATTACGTCTTCTAACAACGATTTTTACAGTAATGGTAACCTTATAGGTTCGGCCTCGCTATCTGCATCAGCAACAACAGCAAACTCCATAGCGGCGTGGTTTACCACAAGCGGCAAAGATCAGAATTCATTAAACGTAAATCCGACATTTACATCGGTTTCTGATCTGCATCTTACAAGTGTTGTTGGCAATGCTTTATTGAATGATACAGGTTCTGTAGTGGCCATAACTTCCGACCTTGATTGTAATACAAGAGATGTGTTATATCCTGACCTTGGTATTGGTGAATTTACACCTCCGGGTTGTAATACGCTTACTCCATTGGCTGGTACGGCAACTCCGGCTACTCCTGCATTTTGTACTTCGGGTAGCTCAAATATCAGTGTGTCTGGTCAGACTACCGATCCTACATTTGGGACAGTCTATTACAAGTGGGCAAGTAGTTCAAGTCCTACAGGTCCATTTACCAACATAGGTTCTGCGGTAGCGGCCTCTTATTCTACAGCTGTATTAAGCAGTACTACCTACTACCAGTTTACCGATTCTTGTGCTAACACAAGAAGATCAGGAACTACAGTTACATCAGTAAGGATAGATCCTTTGCCTTCAGGTGGTGCTATTGTTGCAACACCTGCAACGCTTTGTCCGGGTAGTGGGGTAGTAGTCACACTGTCTCAGTCTGGTGTGTCATCTGGTCCGGTTGGTGCTGTTGCAACATCCTATAACTGGTCTGGTCCTGACGGTTATACTGCTACTACAGCAGTTACCGATGCGAGCTTTATACCTACTACAACAGCGGCAAGCGGGTTGTATAGCCTTTCCGTTACTTATAATGAACCCGGATGTGTAAGTCCTGCTGTTTCTTACTCGGTATCAGTCAATCCTATACCAACGGTAACTTCTATTACTGCTCCTACAGGTTTCTGCCTGGGATCGGGTAGTAGTATTACCCTAACCAGTGTTGGCGCTACTGGTACAGGCGCAGTTACGTCATATAATTGGAGTGGACCAGCAGCGTTTACAACAACAACTGCATCGTCATCGGTATCATTCTCTCCGTCAACCACTGCGGCAAGCGGTGTATACACACTTACTGTATCTTATGTAGGTGCAGGTTGCGTGAGTGCTCCGGTTACAAGTAGTACGGTTACTGTTGCTGATTATCCAACTGTATTCAATCTTACCGGTGGAAGCGGTTGTTCGGCATCCGGCATTACAATCGGAGTTGATGGTTCGCAGACAAGTGATTTTACTTATACATTAAAGAGGGGTACTACAACCGTAGCTACATTAGCAGGTACTACAACGTCTCTCTCTTATTCATCAGTAACAGCAGCTGGCACTTATTCTGTAGTCGCTACCGGGCCGGGTGGATGTCAGTCTGATATGACAGGTACGTCGGCTGTTGCAACAACTCCGTCTGCATCGGTAAGTGCAGCTATGCCTAATATATGCCAGCCAACAACTTCTGCATCGATCGGATTAAGTAGTATTGTGGGAAGTCCTACAACTTATTCCGTAAACTGGAACGCGACAGCACTTAGCGATGGAGGCTTTAGCAATATCTCAGCTGCTACTTTATCCGGTTCTTCTGTAACCTTGATCTATGATCCGGTTGGTGGTGCCGGTTCATTTGATGGTACCCTCACGCTGTCAAATGGTGCTTGCACAAGCGCTCCTTATCCGGTTCATACAATTGTACATGCTAATCCTCAGGTTACTGTATCAGCGATCAATGTGCCTTGTATGGGTTATGCAGGCAGTATTGATTTTACAGGTACAGATAGTGCTACTGTGTCTTACAGTAAAGATGGTGCTGCGGCAACCAGTTTTACATTTACTGGAACTACTCATAACCTTAGTACCGGTTTGATCACTTCTGCTCATAACTACCTGATTATTGATGCCCATAATGCTGTTTGTACTACCGCAGTTGGTACAACGATTACTATTGATCCTACGCCAATGGCATGGGTAGGTGGTACCGGTGGTACAGGTCATGAGTCTGAGTGGAACAGGAGTACTAACTGGAGCTGTGGTTTTGTTCCTACAGTTGCCGATGACGTTTCAATTCAGGCTGCTGCATTTAATCCTGTAGTACCAAGTGCTTTTACAGCAACTACAAGAAACCTTACAGTAAGCAGTGGCGGAGTGTTGGTGATAGACGGCTCGGGTGAAGTAGATGTAAAGGGATCGCTCAACAACAGCAACATGATTGTTGGTAATGGTAAGGTTGTTTTGAACGGGTCATCTGCCCAGACAATTACAGGTATAGGCACTACCAATAACCTGCAATTGAATAATAGTCTTGGTGCTACCATCAATACCGGTTCGCGTTTGGTAATTGGTAATACACTTACAATTACATCCGGTACATTAACTACTAATGACAGCCTTGAGCTCGCATCTTCTGATACTAATGCAACTGCACGCATTGCTGAGATACCTTCTGTTGGTGCCGCTATATCAGGTAAGGTAAAAGCGGACCAATATGTAATGGGTGGTTATCGCAGGTTCCGCTTCTTTGCCCATCCGTTCCGTGATACGATGTCACTGAGCCAGTTGCAGCCTTATAT
>CANBQQ010000205.1 GCA_947371715.1 Flavipsychrobacter stenotrophus | reverse complement strand
CACAATGCACTGTTGACCGACAAGGACATTGATGAAGAGCGTGGTGTAGTATTGGAAGAAAGCCGCCTGGGCAAAGGTGCTGATGACCGTATGTTGAAGAAGTATTTCCCTAAGCTGGCATCAGGTTCATTATATGCACAGCGTCTGCCAATAGGTAAAGACGATATCCTGAAGACATTTAAGTATGAGACCATCCGCAGCTTCTATCGTGATTGGTACCGTCCTGACCTGCAGGCAGTAATTGTAGTGGGCGACATAGATGTGGCTGCTGCTAAGGCAATGATAGTAAAGCACTTTGGTAGCTTTAAGAACCCGGCTAACGAACGTGCACGCAAATATGTAGACGTCGTAGCCCGCAAGGTGCCGGAAGCAATGGTAGTTACAGACAAGGAAGCTACTAATGCTGAGCTGACCATCATGTTCCCTTATACCAAGAAGGCAGAAGATAAAACACTTGGCGATTATCGCAGCAGCCTGGTTCGCAACCTTGCTATTCAGATGATCAACCGCCGTATGTCTGAACTGACACAAAGCGCTGAACCGCCATTCCCTTATGGTTATGCCGGCACAGACAACCTGATACATGGCTATGAGTGCTTTATAGTTTCTACTGGCATTAGCGGAGACAATGTATCTACAGCGCTTAATGCGGCTACAGCAGTATTGCTGAAGATCAAGCAATTTGGCTTCAACAGCAATGAGCTGGAAGTAGCCCGCAAAAACTTACTCAGCGGTCTGGAAAAATCTTACAACGAAAGAACCACCACAGACAGCAAAGCCTATGTAGAAGAGTACATCCGTGCATTCCTGAACGGCGAAGCTTACCCGGGTATTGCTAATGAATATAACTATCACAAAACAATGCTTGCGGGTATCACCACTGCCGAAGTTAACGCGGCAATAAAGAAGTGGACAGCAAGCCCTAACACATTTACGCTCATCACCGGTCCGGATAAAGCAGAGCTGAAATTCCCATCTGACAAGGAATTGCTGGCAATGACTACAAAGGGCTTTAAGCAGGTAGTGAAGAAAGACGAAGAGAAGAAAGTAGCTGCATCGCTGATGACCACTAAGCCTGTAGCAGGTAAGGTAGTAAGCCAGCAGATGGAAGAAGGATTTGGCGCCACTACCTATACACTAAGCAATGGCATACAGGTAACCATTAAGCCTACTGACTTTAAGAGCGATGAGATACTGATGACCGGTATCAAGAAAGGCGGTTCTAATAACTACGGTGTAGAAGATAAGAATAACGTAAAGTTTGCTACCGAGATCATGGACAACATGGGCTACGGTGCTTATGACCCTACCGAGATCGAGAAGATACTGGCAGGTAAGAAGATCGAAGCATCTATGACCATCGGCGAGATAAGCGATGACATCAAGTGCAGCAGCACTGTAAAAGACTTCGAGCCAATGCTGCAGTTGTTGTACCTGCAGACCATGCAGCCACGTAAGGACGAAGCATTGTTCAAGGCATTCAAAGACAAGTCTGCGGCTATGCTTCAGTTCGTTACAGGTAACCCGCAGGCAGCGTTTGCAGACACTATGCTGAAGGTATTGTTCAACAACAATCCATTGGCACGTACCGCATTCCCTAAGAAGGAAGACTTTGATAAGATAAACCTGGATAGGACCATACAGATCTACAGCGATGAGTTTGGTAGCGCAGATGGCTACCACTTCTTCCTTGTGGGTAATGTAAAGGCAGAGACTGCTATACCAATGCTGGAAACATACTTGGGTAGCATTCCTGCAAAGAACAAAGCTGTATCATATAAAGATAATGGCGTTCGTGCGGTAAAGGGAACAAACCAAATGACCGTACATAAAGGCAAGGAAAAGAAGAGCCTTATCCTCACCCTGTACTCTGGCGAAATACCATATAGCGAAGACATGTCTTTAAGAACTAGGGCAGTTGCAGAGATACTGAACATAAAGGTGATAGAAGAGATGCGTGAAAAGATGGGCGCCATCTATGGTGGTGGTTTTAACGGCAATATGTCTAAGGAACCATATGAGCGATATACTATACAGCTGGCACTACCTTGTGGACCTGAGAATGTAGACAAGCTACTTGCTGCAGCTAAAGAAGAGATCCAGAACCTGAAAGATAAAGGCCCTGATGCAAAAGACCTGGACAAAGTAAAGAGCCAGTGGATAGAAAAGTATAAGACCGAGATAAAGGAGAATAAGTACTGGACTGAAAAGATGACAGGTTCGATATTCTGGGGAAGAGATAAGGACAGGATACTGAACTATGAAACTTACCTGAACAAGCTTACTCCTGCCGATGTACAGGACGCTGCAAAGAAACTGTTCACCAATAATAACGAGTTCACTGCGATTCTTTATCCTGAATCATAGTTGACCAATTAACATTGATACCAAAGCCGCTCTGTATATGCAGGGCGGCTTTTTTCGTGCTCGCCTAACCACTTGATCTCTTATGCAAACGTCAACTTATGTCATGGGGTTTTATAGAAACCAGCCTACCGATATATCCGATACCTTCGGCATCAATCACAAATGTTATTTGGGTTTGCTATAGACATCTGATGCCTTCAGCATCAAGACAGAATAACGAAAAAGGTCAGACAAAACTCAGTTATCATTGAGCCATACAGCAATTGAGCCATTAAATTACCGCACTCCTCCTTCTTATGTATAGGGTGGCCAACTCTATAAAAATTAAAACCAACGTTTAGTCTATTTCATATAGTAGTACGCCGCTACCTGCACAGCTATACCTACCAGGTAGCCTATCCATACATCACCTCGTTGGTGAGCGCCTAGTATTAGACGTGCAGTACCAATGAAACCGGCGATAGCCATAGCTACAAAGAAAGGTATTACCATGTTTACAGGGCTACTTATCATCAGTACAATGATGATGCCGAGCATACCACCCGCTGCAGCTGTATGCATGCTTATCTTGGTGAAAATATTGACAACAAATAATACAATAACACCCCAGAAATTACCCAGCATCAGCACTTTAAGGATGAGTGGAACAGGAACTGCGGTCATACTATTGAATACATGGCTGAGCCAGAAATAGAAGATCATGGTCACCATCAGCGGTATTGTCCTTTCCTTGGCTGTGCGCATATGAAAGCTATTGATAAAGCCCAGCGGCTTCATCAATGCTATACTGAACAAGGGAAATATAACTGCCGAGATCAGCACATTCAACAGCAGTATTCCCTGCTGCTTAGGCGTGATACCCGCAAAGCTCACCGGCGACAGCAAACTCAAAGTAAACGCCATGATCAGTGGCATAAACACCGGGTGACATATATACGATACTATACTCGCCACCACCCTCAATGCCTTGGGTTGCTGGTTGTCAGCTATAGAATCTGTCGCACTATTTTCTTTTACCTGGTTTTCCTGTAACATCTTTATTTCTTTTGACTTACTTCTTATCATTTACCTTACTCCAAAATCGGAGACAACCACTTGCTTACTTCCTCTATGCTCATGCCCTTACGATGGGTGTAGTTCTCTAACTGATCTTGGGTGATCTTGTTGATACCAAAGTACACACTCTGCGGGTGGCTGAAATACCATCCACAGACTGATGCTGCGGGGTACATGGCCAATGACTCTGTAAGTTCTATGCCTGCATTGCCTTTTGCATTGAGGAGTTCAAACAACTTCAGCTTTTCGGTATGGTCGGGGCAAGCGGGGTAGCCCGGCGCCGGTCTTATGCCCTGGTATTCTTCATGTACCAATTCAGATAATGCTATCTGTTCATCCTTTACATACCCCCATGTTTCTGTTCTCACTTTTTTATGGAGTACTTCTGCAAATGCTTCTGCAAGCCTGTCTGCAAGCGCCTGTAAGAGTATCTTATGGAAGTCGTCATGGTCATCTGCAAAAGCCTTGAGGTGTGGCTCTATGCCGTGTATGCTTACTGCAAAGGCACCCATATAATCATCAACACCAGCGTTTACGGCTACAGGCTTTACAAAATCGGCTAACGACATACTTGGCTGCCCTGCAGCCTTCTTTATCTGCTGGCGCAACATCTCTAAAGTAGCCAGTTCACCACCCTCTTCATTTCTTATTATTATGGTATCCGGCGCAACCTTATCTGCTTGCCAGAAGCCGGTAACACCCTTTGCCGTGAGCCACTTTTCACTGATGATCTTATCGAGCATCAGGTTGGCTTCGTTATAGAGCTTTGTCGCCTCTACGCCGAATGTCGCATCGCTCAAGATATCGGGAAACTTGCCCTTCATCTCCCATGCTATAAAGAATGGGCCCCAATCTATATATTGCCTTATCTCTGCCAGATCATAGTCGGGATATACCTGAACGCCCATCTGCTGCGGCTTTAGTGGTGTATAACCGTTCCACTCAATAGCTACAGGATTGGCTTGTGCCTCAGCTAATGTTATATATTGCTTTGCTGTGCGCTTGTTATTAAAGTCGTCGCGTAGCTTATCGTATTCGGTATTTATATTGCCTAAGAAAGGCTCCTTTTGTTCTTTATTCAGCAAGTTACCTGCTACCGTAACACTACGGCTGGCATCTAGTACATACACTACACCATTGTCGTATTGCGGAGCGATCTTTACAGCTGTATGCATACGGCTGGTTGTAGCGCCACCTATCATCAGCGGCTGCTTCATACCACGGCGTTTCATCTCGCGCGCTACATGCACCATCTCATCGAGCGATGGGGTTATGAGGCCGCTCAGGCCAATGATATCTACCTTCTCTCTTTCTGCCGTATCTAATATTTTATCGGCAGGCACCATCACACCTAGGTCTATAATGTCATAACCATTACAGCCCAATACCACACCTACAATGTTCTTGCCTATATCATGTACATCGCCCTTTACGGTTGCCATGAGTATTTTTGCGGCACCTGCGTTCTCTTCATTTATAGTTCCGGCGGCAATATGTGCCAGTCTGCGTTCTTCTTTTTCCGCTTCAATAAACGGGAAGAGGTACGCCACACTCTTCTTCATTACCCTGGCACTCTTCACTACCTGCGGCAGAAACATCTTTCCGCTACCGAACAGGTCGCCGACTACATTCATGCCATCCATCAAAGGACCTTCTATCACATCGAGTGGCTTAGGGTATTTTAGTCTTGCTTCTTCGGTGTCTGCATCTATAAAGTCGGTGATGCCATTTACCAGTGCATGTTTCAGGCGTTCTTCCACTGCTGTTCCACGCCATACATCATCTACCTTTTCTTCTTTATCTTTTGCCTTTACTGTTTCTGCAAATGTGACCAAACGCTCAGTGGCATCGGGATTGCGGTTAAGGATCACATCTTCACAAAGCTCTCTGAGCTTTGGTTCTATCTCATCATATACCACCAACTGCCCGGCATTCACAATACCCATATCCATACCCGCTTTGATAGCGTGATACAGGAATACGCTATGCATGGCCTCGCGCATGGTCTCATTGCCCCTGAAGGAGAATGATATATTACTTACACCGCCGCTCACCTTTGTTAAAGGCATGCGCTGCTTTATGATGCGGGTAGCCTCAATAAAGTCTACCCCATAGTTATTATGCTCTTCTATGCCCGTAGCTATAGCAAATATGTTGGGGTCAAAGATAATATCCTGCGGATCGAAACCCACCTGTTGCGTAAGGATATCGTATGCCCTCTGCGATATGTCTACCTTCTTCTGCAACGTATCGGCCTGGCCTGTTTCATCAAAGGCCATAACAATTACCGCTGCTCCATAGCTATGGCAAATATTGGCCTGCTCAATGAACTTTTCTTCGCCTTCTTTAAGGGAGATGGAGTTGACGATACACTTACCCTGTATACATTTGAGACCTGCCTCAATAATGGCAAATTTAGATGAGTCGAGCATGACCGGTATCTTGGCGATATCGGGTTCTGCCTGCAACAGATTGATGAATGTGGTCATTGCCATAACCCCATCAAGCAGGGCATCATCCATGTTCACATCCAGTATCTGTGCGCCGCTTTCTACCTGCTGGCGGGCCACTGACAGTGCTTCTTCGTATTTGTTTTCGCGGATAAGACGGGCAAACTTCTTAGAACCGGTTACATTGGTGCGCTCTCCCACATTGACAAAATTCATCTCGGGGCGTACAACAAGTGGTTCCAGTCCACTCAGTCTTAAAAAAGGCTTTATTACAG
>CANBQQ010000204.1 GCA_947371715.1 Flavipsychrobacter stenotrophus | reverse complement strand
TAGAAAATAGAACTGACGATAATTTTGATATTAATAAAGAAGGCTGACCATGTGGTCAGCCTTCTTTATTAATATACATTAGCTAGGCTTTTAAATTGCCCTCTTTCAATTCCCACATACGCAGGCTGTATTTGCCCAATACATCAAATTCCAGGTTTATTTTGTCACCTTCTTGAAGTGTACAGAAATTAGTATGTTCAAATGTGTACGGGATGATGGTAACCGTAAATTCATTGCGGCCCACATTGAATAAGGTAAGGCTTACGCCATTAATGCAGATAGAACCTTTCTCAATGATCAGTGGCGCAAAGGCATCGGGAAATGTGAAGCGGTACAACCAGCTTCCTTCAAGTGTTTGCTTCTCTATGCAGGTTCCGGTAGTATCTACATGCCCCTGAACGAAATGGCCATCCAGCCTGTCGCCGGCTCTTAACGCGCGCTCGAGGTTAATGATGTCGCCGGTTTCCCAGTTGCCCAGATTGGTCTTGTTGAGTGTTTCCTGTACTGCGGTAACGGTGTATTTATTGTCGTTGATGTTGACCACAGTAAGACATACTCCATTATGAGCTACAGACTGATCAATTTTGAATTTATTGGCCAGTTGGCTTTCTATTGTAAAATGTACGTTTGTGCCTTCGTGTTTTATGTCTGCAACTGTGGCAGTAGTTTCAATTATTCCTGTAAACATATAGGGGTGATCAGATCTTTTTGGCTTTGCCTGTGTGTGTAGTGATGCCGGTATCGGAGACAACTGTAATAGAAATATGTAGTAATGAGTCGATCCTATTGTAGGTAATAGTTCCACTTGCCGTGTCCTGAGTTCTGCATAGCAGTTGTCCCCGGTTGAAGATAGTTGTATCACCCACTGTAGTATCTATTGTGGCTATAAAGTTACTATGTGCAGTAATGAACAGGCTGCCTGTACCGCAAAGGCCAAATACTTCCAGTTTATTCTGGCTGCGTTTAACTACGTTTAGGGTCTGTGTTTGCGTCAGGATAAAGAAACCGGTTGAGGCCTGGTAAACAGAATCTACAAAGGTATAAGTGCCATTAAATATGTCTGACGGGAAAAAGCACAGGGAATTATCCGGTTTGCCGGGAAATCCCCAGTTGTAATTTACCGCTTCGGGGTCGTTACAATATGGATTATTAAGGCGTGGATCGGTAGTTGGCGCAGGATCTACCCATTTTTTGCACGACACTGCCGATAGGGTAGCAAGGCTCAATAAAAGTATAGCTATTCTTTTGTTCATTGTTTGAATGGTAGTTGCTGGCAAATCTGTATTGTTTGCCGGAATGGCCATGTGGCTATCTGTACAACGCATTTTCATCAAAATTATTTATTTTAAGTGGTAAAAAAAGATAAAATTGCAGTTGTTTTACTCGGCAGGGCAGTTCCTGTACAAAACGCCTGAAATTGTTCGAAAAATATTTTTCCAAAATGGTAAAATATTTTTGTTGAAATGATAATTAGCTGTACATTTGCATTCCCAAACAGTAAAAGGGGGTATTATTATATGCTCATAATAGATTCAAAAGACTGCGAAAATATAGACAAAGCGCTCAAGAAGTACAAGAAAAAGTACGAGAAATCACGCGTTCTTAACCAACTGCGTGACCGCCAGTCATTCACGAAGCCATCGATCAGGCGTCGTACCCAAGTTCTGAAAGCGGTGTACAAGCTGCAATTGGCAAATGGGGATTTCGAAAAATAATTAAATAGTATTAATTTTTCGTTAAGAAAATTTTAATAAAATATTTGTTTCCGTTACTGTAAATGCACTAAATTTACAGTAACGGATTTTTTATGGGCAGTAGTGGGGTACAGACGAATTTTATACATTACCTTAAGTTTGAAAAAAGGTACTCTGCCCATACAATATCTGCTTACCAGCAAGACTTGCAGCAATTTTTCCAATTCTCAGCACTTACTTTTCAGTTAGAAGAGCCAACATCGATCTCCCACTTTCATGTGCGCAGTTG
This sequence comes from Flavipsychrobacter stenotrophus, assembly GCA_947371715.1. Taxonomy (GTDB): domain Bacteria; phylum Bacteroidota; class Bacteroidia; order Chitinophagales; family Chitinophagaceae; genus Flavipsychrobacter; species Flavipsychrobacter stenotropha_C. Next base: position 4,218 of record CANBQQ010000204.1, on the reverse strand, counting down.
GCTTGCCGAACTGAAAGAAAAGAAATCCCTTCCGCGTACCATTAACAGGAAGATCTCCAGCCTCAACTCATTTTATAAATACCTGCTTCGGCTGGGTCTTGTAGAAAAGAACCCGGTAAAGCTGTTGCATGCCCAGAAACTTCCTGGCCGCCTGCCTATATTTCTTAAAGAGTCTGAAACCATTAATTTATTTGAAGAGATAAATTTCGGGGAAGGATTTGCCGGAGCTACAGACAGGATCATATGCGAGTTGCTGTATAGCACCGGTATGAGGCGTAATGAATTGCTGCAACTCAAAGAAAATGACATAGAGTGGAGCCTAAAGCAAATAAGGGTTTTAGGAAAGGGTAATAAAGAAAGGTTAATACCTGCCGGGGCTGCATTATTGGATTCAATAAAAGATTACCTTTCGGTAAAGAAAGAGCAGGACGTGTACGTCGTAGAATACTTTCTGAATGTGCCGAGCGGCAAGCCACTTTATGCCGGCTATGTCTATAGGGTCGTCAACAAGTATCTTACACAAACCACCACACTCAGCAAGCGTAGTCCACATGTGCTCAGGCACACTTTTGCTACACATTTACTGAACAATGGAGCCAACATACAGGCAATAAAAGACCTGCTTGGCCACTCCAGTCTTGCGGCAACACAAATATATACACACAACAGTATTGACAAACTTAAAGAGATACATAAGCAAAATCATCCGAGAGGGTGAATTATTTTAACAATTAAACACATATGTTATGAATGTACAAATCCAGACTGTGCACTTTGATGCAGATCAGAAATTGCTAGATCATGTGAATGCCAAGATTGAAAAGCTGAATACGTTTCATGATAAGATCATAGGTGCAGAGATATATTTAAAGCTCGATAATTTTTCGCACCAGGTAAAAGATAAGGTTGCTGAGATCAAAGTGTATGTTCCCAAGCATTCTTATTTTGTAAAACACCAGAGTAAAACATTTGAAGAATCATTCGATCTCGCTTTCAATTCACTGGTGAACCAGGTAAAGCGCAAAAAGGAAAAAATACAGATAGCACATATATAGTAGAGTAACTAACGAAAATTGTAGAAGGCCCGTCTTAGCAAAAGGACGGGCCTTTTTTTAGAGTCTGCATGTGCCTTTTTGTGAAACTTTGCCCTATTATAAGAAAGTTGTTTAAAATTACTATCTTGCAATTTATTAAAACTCAGTTCGCTGTTATGCTACAACGTTGGTCTAAAATTGTATTGTCTGTTTGTACTGCTTCATTGCTACTTGCTGCATGCGGTAAGAAGCAAAGTGATGACAATCCGCAAACAACAACATACTCCCCGTCAATTATTATAGGAAGTGACAATGGCGTGATCTATGCCTACCACCCGGTTACAGGCGCTAAGAACTGGGAGCTTGGGCTGCCATCATCGGTATATGCTTCTCCATTGTTGTACAATGAAATGCTGTACATTGGTACGGTTAAGTTACCTCCGTTTGCAGGTAATTGTGATACTTTGTATAAGATCAACGCCAATACCGGTGTGCTTATAAAGAAGATGACCATTCCGGGTGCTACACCGTTTAGCATTAAGGCAACTCCTATTGCTGATGGTAAGCTTATTTATTTGGCTACTACTAATAGTAATTTGTATGCAATAGATACGGGTTCTGCGGCAGTATCATGGACCTTTACAGCAGATGGCCCACTTGAGTCTTCACCTACGATCTACAATGGACAGGTTTACTTTGCAAGTACAGCAGGTACGATCTATTGCGTAGACAAGGCAACCGGTTTACTTACATGGAGCTATGCAGTAGGTGCGCCTAAGTCATTTACTTCTTCACCTTCTATTTGTCCACCGTTCCTGTACATAGGTTGCAGTGATAGCGCTGTTTACAGCATGTATCTTACCAGCCCTACTACAACAGGTATCAATAAGTGGATATTTAAGACAGGCGGCGCTATTAACAGCTCACCTGCTGCAGCCGCAGGTAAGTGTATCTTTGGTAGCAATGACTTTAAGGTATATTGCGTAGATACTTCTACCGGTCTTAAGATATGGTCAGACAGTACTAACAGTAACGTTAACTCGTCACCTGTTATTTATGGCCAGGTAGTGTACATAGGTAGCAACGACTATCATCTGTATGCACTGAATATCATTAATGGTGGTGTGAAATGGAAGTTTGCTACAAACGGCCTTATCAAATCGAGCCCGCTTTGCTACAAGGGTACTATTTACATTGGTAGCTACGACAAACACTTCTACGCAATTGATAGTGTAGCCGGTACAATGAAGTGGGATAACAACGTAAACGGACAAATGCAGTGCTCACCTGTGTTTGATGACCTGTCTCGCAAGAATAACTATAATAGCCAGGTTAGCGGGTATACTAACTAAGTATGGTGCTAATTTGCGTCGATAACAAATAACTCAGAAAAAGTCCTTGTCCAAAAGACAAGGACTTTTTTTTGCCTGATTTTTTTGATCATTATCTTCTTGCATTCTATAATGATCCGAACACATTTTGTTCCTTTTAACTTTTAACGTTTCCTGTTGTCGGGGTATAGACTTACTTTTACAGCATGTATCCCGATTTTCAGTATTTGCTCCAAGGTTTGCTGGGCACTCCTATGCCCGCATGGTTGGGCATTTTCAAGACGTTTGGTTTTTTTGTGGCACTCGCTTTTATTGCTGCGGCCAGGGTTTTGACAGCCGAATTGAAGAGGAAGGAAAAAATGGGCCTGCTGCATCCCATAATAAAGGCTGTAAAGGTAAAAGAGAAAACGGCAGACGGTGATACGATGACGGTAGTGAAAGACACTATGATGTATCCGCATATGCTCATTACCGAGATAGTATTTGCGGCCGCAATAGGGGGGATAATAGGTGCTAAGATCTTCAATGCCTTTGAGACATGGAGCGACTTTATACAGGATCCAATAGGTAGCCTGTTTTCGCGGAGTGGCCTTACTTTTTATGGTGGCTTTATTGTGGCTACCATAGTGTTGTATTATTATGCGCGTAAATATAAAATAGGTTTCAAGCATTTGTGTGATGCTGCGGCTCCTGCTATTATGCTGGCATATGGCCTTGGCAGGCTAGGGTGCCAGTTCTCGGGCGATGGTGACTGGGGTATATATAATACGGCCTATGTAACTCAGGCCGATGCTGCTCTGAGAGTCGCGACACCTGCTGACGCACAGTATATTGCAGATATTACCAAGGGTACTCCCGGCATTCCTTTCACAGCACCGGCGGGAGTGCCGAGATGGTTGGTTGGTATGAACTATCCGTATAATGTGGGTAATGAGGGTGTGCATATAGCTGGTGCAACCGGAGACTATACAAGTGTATTGCCGGTAGCAGTATATCCTACACCTATATATGAGGCTATTGCTGGTGTATTGCTTTTTGCTTTTATGTGGTCTATAAGAAAGAAATTGAAATATCCTTTACATATGTTTGGCGTATATCTTGTACTGGCAGGGGTAGAGCGCTTTCTTGTAGAACTGGTAAGAGTGAATTCTAAATATGATCTGGGCTTTATTCATCCATCTCAGGCCGAGATAATTTCTGTAATACTGTTTATTGCTGGTGCGGGATTACTTTTATTTTACAAACCGGCAAAGGAGAAATTTGTATAACGGCAAATTAATAATTCTAACTTAACATTCTAATCCCGCCTTTTTATTAAAAAATACTTAGCTGCTTTAATTTCTTTAATTCAATGCAGTTATTATGGAAAATATGTAGTTTGCACGAATGTATTATTAACGGGAAATATGTCTGTTGGGTAATATGGGTATGCAGATTTTGGATGAAAACTACTAGGAATAGTGCTGTTCATGACCATTGCATTATAAATATTCATTTTAATTTTATAATTTAGCCGAATCTAGAATGTTGGGTTTGAGTATTAAATGTTAATTACTTTCTAAGTAATTAGTCCGTTTAATTGGAAAAAAAATGCGAATTTCGCACTCTGTTAACTATTAGTATAACACGCTTACGAATATGAAAAAAATCTACACTGTTTCCACGAGATTAATAGCCGCCCTATTGTTGGTAGGGAGTTTTGCATTAACCGCTGTGGCACAACCTGTTATCAATACAGTTACTCCAAATACTGCAGCACCTGGTGCTTCTGTTACCATTACAGGTTTTGGTTTTAACGATACCTTCGCTAATAATACTGTTTATTTTGGAGGTGTTAAAGCAACAGTTACCGG
>CANBQQ010000203.1 GCA_947371715.1 Flavipsychrobacter stenotrophus | reverse complement strand
GCTTTGCACCGGCTCTACCAATACTGCTGCAATCTCATGTCCGCGTTCCTCAATTATGCGTAAAGTTTCATCAGTACCATAATCCAGTATCAGCATATTCTGCACTGCTTCAGGCATAATGCCCGGTGCGGCAGGATAGGTCTTTAGTTTTTTACTGCCACGTGCAATAACCTCATCGGTTATGCCATGGTAAGACCCGGCAAATGCAACGATAATAGACCGACCGGTAACCGTCCTGGCTATACGCATTGCACCCAGCACTGCTTCAGAACCGGTATTGCATAGCGCAGCACGATCGAACCCTGTAAACTCGCATACCAGGTCACACACCTCACCCGCCAGCTCATGCTGCGGACCGATCTCATACCCCTTCTCTACCTGCGCAATCAATGCATCCTTCAAAACATCATGTTGATAACCCAACATGTTCGAGCCAAAGCCATTCAATGCATCCAGATACTCATTGCCATCAATATCCCACAGGCGGCTACCCTTCGACTTCTTGATCACTATAGAATAGACCAACTCCTTAGTGGCAGGCCGGAACCCAGAAACCACTCTCGGGTCAGCCATCTTAGCCCTGTGTTGTTGGGTATAAGCCTTACTACCTTTAGTTTTTTCATTGTACTTCGCCGTAAATGCATCCAGGTATTTCTTCTGGGCATCATTCAAATCGGCAGAGTGTTTCTCAATACGCGCCACCGCACCAAATGGCTTCTTGATCTCAGCCGCTTCTTCCGCACTTAATTCAGGCAGTACTGTTAGTTGAGGTTTGACAGCTTGAGGCACGGCAGTTATTGGAGCTGCATTACTTTGAACCACAGGCATCTGCCCACCATGCATCAGCGACACCTGCATAGCCAGCAATTGTATCTGTTGGCTAATGAGATCAAGCGCAGTAGCATTTACAGGCATTGGTGCGCCACTAACTACAGGCATAGCGTATGCTGGCTGGCTTTGCGCAGGCGCAACAGGCGTCTGTACAACTTCAGCCGGCAGTTTTGCATCCAGATAGTCTGTAAGCAAGTCTATTGTACCGAGGTCTTCATTCAGTTGCCTGAAAGTAACCGGCAGGTTGAACTGCTTCTTTACCATCAATGCCACCTGGGTAAGCAACAATGAATCAAGCCCAAGCTCTATAAATGTCATCTCGGGTGTTGCGCCAGCCATCTCTATGCCTGATGCATCTTCGAGTATATTCTTTACTTTTTCTATTAATTGTGGTTTCCTTGCCATTGGCACAAGTTCATTACTTGTTAGTGAATTATTAGGTGTTACTGTTGCGTGCTGAAAGACCGGCTGTGTATAAGCTATTGCTTGCTGCACAGGTGCCTCTACCCAACAGTCTTGCTTGTTAAATGCGTACGTAGGAATGAGTACTTTCCTTCTCTGTTCGTTTTGGTAATAATTTTTCCAGTCAGCTTCGGCACCATTAAGCCATAGCTGACCCAATGCTTTCACTACTGATATTTGAGAAGACTGTGTTGCCTCGTCTTTTTCAATTGAAGATATAACTGAAATGGGTTTACCCGCTGCCTGTTGGCGCGCCAATGTGGTTACAGATTTGCCCGGCCCAAGCTCCAGGAAAAGAGAATAGGACTCATCCAGCAACCCTTGTATTGCCTTGCCAAACTGCACTGTAGACCGCAGGTGCCTTGCCCAGTATCCCGGATCCGTCGCATCTTCGGCTTTCATCCATGCGCCCGTTACACTCGACATGATAGGAATGAATGGCGCATTAAGTGGAATCGTTTTCACAAACTCGGCAAATGGCTCAACCACCGGCTCCATCATGTGCGAATGAAATGCATGGCTGGTGGACAGTATCCTGTTCAGCACACCATTGCCATTGAGAGTTTCGCTCAATTCACTAATCGCATCAAAACTACCGGCAACAACTGTTAGCTGCGGACTATTGGCAGCAGCCAAAGCTATTTCTTCAGAAAGATAAGGTTGTATTCCCTCCTCCGCCAGTCTTACAGACAGCATACTTCCCCGCGGCAGGTCGCCCATCATCTTGCCTCGTCTAGCTATCAACCTCAATGCATCGTTGAGCGAGAAAACTCCTGAGAAGTAAGCCGCCACAAACTCACCGATACTATGTCCTACAAATGCTGTAGGGCAAATACCCCAGCTCATCCAGAGTTTACCGAGTGCATAACCTATTGTAAACAGGGCAGGCTGACTATATGCTGTGTTATTTATCTTCTCTGTGGCCTCGTCGTTAACCACCGCCGGGTAGATAACATCCAGAATATTCTCCTTCAGCTCTTTCCGCAGCAATTCAGCGCATTCATCCATTGCCTGCCTGAATACTTCCTCCGACTCATATAACGACTTGCACATGTTCACATACTGGTCTCCCTGACCAGGGAACATGAACACCAGGTTCTTAGCTTTATCTTTTACCTGTTTTGTATTAGCACTAAACTGACTCTTATTATTATACTGCTCCAAAAAATCTGCGGTGTCCATAGCCACTACAAATCTTCTATGATCAAAATTCTCTCTTGAGGTATGTAATGTGTAGGCTATATCCGCCAAACCTTCAGCGGCACTATCTGAAATATAGGCTGCCAACTTATCGCCATAACCATCGAGGCTTTTCTCTGATCTGGCCGACCAGCACAATAGTTGTGCACCACGAGATGCACCGCTTGGCGCAACCGTTGCAGTGGCTTCAGCCAATATTACGTGCGCGTTGGTGCCACCCACACCGAATGAACTTACTCCGGCTATCCTTGTCTTATCTGTCTCCCAATCTGTAAGATTGGTATTTACAAAAAACGGACTCTCCTCAAAATCTATATGCGGATTAGGATCGTGGTAGTTGATAGATGGCAACAATTGCTTGTGGTGCAATGACAGACATGCCTTAATAAAACCGGCTACACCTGCTGCCGTGGTCAGGTGACCAAAGTTGCTCTTTGCCGAACCAATGGCACAGTATTGCTTTAGGGCCTGTGTTCCAAAGGCTATGTTCAGTCCTTCAATCTCTATAGGATCGCCCAATGGAGTTGCGGTGCCATGGGCTTCTATGTAACCAATGTCAGATGCTGTGACGCCAGCATTTTCCATTGCCATCATAATAGCCGCGGCCTGCCCCTCAGCACTTGGTGCAGTAAAGCTTCCCTTACCTCCACCATCATTGCTCATGCCTATACCTTTTATCACGGCATAGATAGTATCGCCATCTCTCAAGGCATCATCCATATTCTTCAATACCACAACTCCGGCACCGTCACTAAATACAGTACCGGTTGCCGCAGCATCAAATGGCTTACAATGTCCATCGACACTCAATATTGCCCCTTCATTATATAAATGTCCCGAATTGATGGGTGTGGTAATATTTGCCCCTCCCGCCAGCGCCATTTCACATTGCCCATTACGGATGCTTTCAGCAGCTTGCGCAATGGCTACCAGTGATGTAGAACATGCAGATTGTACATTTACTGCAGGACCTTTCAAGTTCAGCGAATAAGCTGTACGGCTGGCCACATAGTCCTTATCATTCAAGGTTGTTACCTGGAAATCGCCAATATTCCCTACCAACTCTACATTAGGTTGTACGTTATGTGCATAGTAACTATTGAATCGCACCCCTGCAAATACGCCCACAGCTCCTTCATATTGGCCCGGGGCATATCCCGCACGCTCCATTGCTTCCCATGCAATTTCAAGAAATATCCTTTGCTGCGGATCCATCAATTCAGCCTGCTTTGGAGGTATGCCAAAGAAGCCTGCATCAAATCCTTTGGCATCTCGTACTATTCCTTTCGCCTTTACATAGTTCGGATTATCCCGAAGCGACGAGGGAATACTTGGATGCAACTCGCTATCCTTAAAGAATGTTGTTGTTTCTTTACCAAGCTTCAATACCTCCCACAACTCTTCAATAGAATCCGCTCCCGGAAACCTGCCCGACATACCTATCACGGCGACATCTGCAGTCGATTTTTTTGAAACAGTCTTCGTCTTTCTGGCCACGGTCTTTCCATCAAGGAATACCGCCAGGTCTTTTATCTTTGGAAATTGATACAGCTTTACAATAGGCAACAGCAAGTTATGCCTGGTCTTTAATAGCGCTACCGACTTTTGTGCCAGCAACGATGATCCGCCCAGTTCAAAGAAATTATCATCAGCTCCGGCGCGCTCAACACCCAATATTTCTTTCCATAAATCAGATAATATCTTTTCCGTTTTACTTACCGGCGCATAATAGGCGTTAGTCAACAAACTGGAGGCATCGGGATTCGGTAGCGCCTTTTTATCAACCTTACCATTTGGAAAGAATGGAAACTCTTCCATATGCACCAACAATTGCGGCACCATAAACACCGGCAATTGCTCGCCCAGATAGTTAAGTATGGCTTCTTTGTCGTAACCACCCGGACAAACCACATAACCCACCAACCTCTTTTCACCGCTTGCTCCTTCAGTAGCCAGTACTACACATTGTTTTACTCCCGGCGCCTTTTGCAACACATTCTCTATCTCACCCAGCTCTATCCGGTACCCTCTTATCTTTACCTGGTCATCTATACGACCCAAAAACTCTATGTTGCCGTCAGGCAGCATGCACACCAGGTCGCCTGTCCTGTACATACGTGCGGCACTATCACTACTGAATTTATTGGGAACAAATCTTTGTTCTGTTAGTTCCGGCCTGTTCAGATATCCCCTTGCCACGCAGGTACCGCTGATGAACAATTCGCCAATTGCCCCCTTCTCTACTTCATTACCGTGTTCATCCAGTATATAAACCTTCGCATCTGTAAATGCCTTCCCTATCGGTATTGTGTGGCCATATTCCCGTTTCTCGTCTATGATGTGTATTAACTGTCCCACAGTTGTTTCTGTCGGACCATAGTGATTCAACATGATGCAGCCGCGTACAGACTGCGGCAATATATCCTGCACCATGGCTGTGTACAGTGCCTCTCCGCCAAACATCAACACCTTTCTCGGTAACAACTCCGCACCATTCAATGAAAGCGACTTCCAGTGACTTGGCACCGCTTTGAGACAGTCGATTCCATGCTCCTTAAAATAAGCATGCACATACTCTACATTGTTATAGTCCTCCTTCGGGAACACATGCAGTTCTCCTCCCGCCAATACAGACCCAAATAAATGAGTAATGACCGAATCGGCAGCAAATGAAACGCCTAACGCAAACGAGGAACAGGTATTGTAAGGCAACTTGCTAAACAGGCCATACAGGTAATCGACTGCCGACTTATGTTCTATCAACACCCCTTTAGGCTTCCCTGTAGATCCAGATGTGTAGATTATATAAGCAAGGTCATCTTTGGTAATAGCTACCTGGGGATTTTCTGCCGATGTATCTGCTATAATTTCCCAATGATTATCTGCAAACACAATATCTAAACCGGTAGCAGCCTCCAGAAATCTCGTGGAATAACAATCAGACACCACCAGCTTTGCACCTGTATCTTCGATCATAAAACTGATACGATCTACAGGAAACTCAGGATCTATGGGTACATATGCAGCACCTGCCTTCAAGATGCCCCATATTCCAATGACCATATCATATGGTTTCGAGAGGCAAATAGGCACAAGTACTCCCGAACGAACGCCTTTACTTATAAGATGGTTGGCAAGCCGGCTACTTACCTCGTCCAGTTGACCATAAGTGAGTTCAGTTTCACCCATTTTCAAGGCAAGTCGTCCCGGATTTACTTCTGCCTGCTGCGTAAATATTTCTACTAGTGTATTTGCATTGATCATGTAAAGACCAAGTATTATATGAGTTATAAATCGTAAATAGTTACCTATTTAAACGAAAACATTGTGTATAACCTCTAAGATAAACCATCCACCGAAACTTTCATAGCAAAATGAACAATTGTTCTTAAAAGATTAATAGTGAGTTAAAAACTGTAAAACCATTGTCATTTCTGTCTTTTTCGAAAAAAACAGGTGGCAAAATCCGAAAATTACCCCAGTGAAAAGTTGCTCATTAAAAGCTATTTTTGTCTCCCCTGCCGTAGGGTAATATTCATCGCTGATGCCGGTTGTCAACTTATCTAAATTCAAGAATAAGCACTTTTTGTCCCTTATGGGCAATGGTGTCATTTCTTTATTTGGACTACTACAATTTGCTTTATTGTATAAGGTATTCAGCAAAGAAGATGTGGGTGTATGGCTATTTTTTATGACCACACAAGGTGTGCTAGACTCTAT
>CANBQQ010000202.1 GCA_947371715.1 Flavipsychrobacter stenotrophus | reverse complement strand
GGGGAGAGAGGTATAAAACTCTCGGGTGGACAAAGACAGAGAGTGGCCATTGCGCGAGCCATATTGAAAAATCCTGTTATACTATTGCTCGATGAGGCTACTTCAGCTTTAGACTCTGAGTCAGAAGCGCAGGTGCAGGAAGCATTGACCAATCTTATGCGCAACCGCACTTCCTTTGTTATCGCACACAGATTATCTACCATACGTAATGCAGATAAGATTATTGTAATGGAAGACGGTCGCGTAAAAGAGGCCGGAACCCATGCAGAACTGGTGGAAATAGAGGACGGGCTATATCGTAGCCTGAACAGATTGCAGATGTTCAAAGAAGCATAATTTATCATGCATAAAGAAGGTTAACATTCGCCAGAATTGATTGATATTGACTGTGTTTTCAATCAAAATATAATTTGATAAATAGTTGGTTTTCATTTACTTTTAGGAGTCTATTGATAGTATTTATTTCAATTAAGAAAATTGAAATAAATAATCGATCATGTTTGCGTCTTCAGGCAAGGTATAATTAGATAACTGCCAAATTAGCAGTCAATTTCCTTTTCAATTTTATTGGGATGTGCCGAGATTTGACAACTTTTTGAAAAGTTGTCAAATCTAATCACAGGATCACCAACAAAGATTATATTTCCGAATATCACCGTTTTGTTTTCAAATCTGCAAATTACCTCCTATATTTATACCCAAATAATGCCGCAGGTATGAATTTAAAAAAGCTACTTCTTGGATTGCTTGTTATCACTACGTTGGGTAGTTGTTCCAGGTTTACTCAGGTGGTTTACGTATCACCATCCAGTGAAGACATTCACAGCGTAAATCACTTCTACACCTACGAAAATGAAGATATTAAGGTTGTTTACTGGTTTTGGGCAGAGCATGGTGTTATGTCATTCCTCTGCTGGAACAAGACCAATCAGCCTATGTATATAGACTGGAAGAAGAGTGCCATGATCAATAATGGCAAGCGCATGAGCTATTACACCAACAAATACGCAAGCAACTACATTACTTATGGCGACCGCTATGGATTGGATTGGCTGGATGTATTCAATGAGTACTATTCTACCACCAACCACGTAAAGATCAGCCGCGAATCATTGGTAAAAGGTGAGCGTGTGACGTTCATACCTCCGAAATCATACATCACCCAGGCATTTTATAACCTTACGGCCAATATCTTCTTTGATGTAACCGACCGTAACACAGAGCCGGAAGTGATCAACTTCTGCAATGTATATGTTAGTCGCAGCAAATCTGATATCAGCTTCCGCAACTACCTCACGTATTCATTCTCTGAAGATAATGAGGCTGCTGAGCGTCATGTAGACAATGAGTTTCACCTGAACAAGGTAGTAACTATGGATAACAGATATTTTGAATTCAAAGATCTGGATGGTTACCGCGCTAACGATTGGGAAAGGCCATCGCGCTTTTTCATAAAGGAATTAAGATGGCAGGATGTGTACAAATAGTAGCGGTTCGTTACCCCTGCTTGAAGTATATATTATCGGAGAGTGGATCGGTTTCGGTCCACTCTTCTGCTTTTCAGGGGTAGTTTCGTTTATTATTTGTTTAGGATAGATACAACTTTCAACGACCAAATATCTGTTATAATAAACTGATTAACAGTTAAATTTACCGATCTATCTAAAGCAATTTCTAATTTTCTTCTACTACAGGCAGCTCTTCCCGCTTACCATTGCGGGATAGAATATCATATATCAGTTCCTGCATCTCTACCTGGTGCTTCATTTCCTTGTTTACCAGCAATCCGAAATCCGGGCAGCAGCAATCTACATAGATCTGGCCATTACGGAATGCTAAGTTATTGGGGTGGGTGTTATGAATAGGGCAGATAAGTTCAGTAACAATATCCACTATCACTTCTTCATTATATTGCATAAGATGTTGTTTATGATCTGATTGGGAGCTAAGATAATATTTAATAGTTGTAAAATCCGTGCCGCTACAGATGATCGCATAATATTAATATGAAAAAATATTTTCAGTTTTGCTAATATTTCACTACATTCGTTTATATGAGCGATGAATATTTAAGCCGTCTTTACCGTGCCACACTGGAAAAGCACAGGATACCAACCGACCAGACCAAGGCCACATCTGAGTTTATGATCTTGTGTCGCAGGCTGGTAAGGGATAACCCTAATGCCGACTTTGATACGCACCTGGTAACCGCAGGTAACTTATTGAAGAAAATAATCAATCAAAGTAATTACCGCCGCTAGTTCGGGGATGAAATAAAAAACAGGGGAGCGAAGCACATTGTGTTTGGCTCCCTTTCTTTTTTAATACATATGCTAAAACATTGTTTTTCAGTCATTTAAGAATGATACCTGAAGCAACTTACCCAATAAATGGTCGATTGTATTTGCCCACACCCTGTATTTCTCTTCCATGTGTATCAATTAAATATACGCTGACCAGCAATACTAAACGACACGGAGCGTTTTAAACCATAACTTTATACATCTTATATTTTTGATATGGAAAGGAGAGATTTTCTGAAGAATACATTGGCTGTTTGTGGCCTGGGCTTATTGCCTGTTGGTATTATACAGAGCTGCACCAAAAGCAGTAATAGCGGACCAACGAATGTCAATTTCACGCTCGACCTCACCAACTCCGCCAACGCTGCACTTACTGCCGTAGGTGGTGCCTTAACCGCCAACGGTGTCATCGTTATCAGAAAGAGCGCTACTTTGTTTGTGGCCTTATCTGCTACCTGCACCCACGAGGGTTGTGCGGTGAACTATAACGCCAGCAGTAGCAATGTTGTTTGTCCGTGCCATGGAGGTGTTTTTAATAGTACTACAGGGGCCGTTATCAGTGGGCCACCACCAAGTGCCTTAACTACCTATACGGCCACGCTAAGTGGTAATATTTTGACAGTGAAGTCTTAAAAAATAATTTTACTGCATTGCTGAAAATACATCAAGATGTTCGCGCCAGAGCATCAGTTTCGACTTATTTGCCGTAGAGATCAGGACTATTTTCTCCTTTTTGACCTTCCCGGTCATAAGGATAGACAAATTGATACTGCCGCTGTCTTGTTTTTCTTTTTGTTGAAAAATGAATACCCGCTTGTCTTTTTCCAGCCATGTGCATTTGGTTTCCCGCCCATCGAGGCAGCCGCTTACATACCAGGTACCACTTCCGTCAGGCCATAAGCTCAACCGATGACCGACCAGGCCATAGCGGGCATAGGTGTCACTCACGTTATAATGCCGGCCGGCACAGCTGCAAAAAATAGCAGGAAGTACAATACACAATAACAACCTGTACATATGAAAAAAGCCATTTTAAGGAATAATAATATCAAAATCGCCGGTAACAGGATAATTTGCGGTAAGATTGTAATCGGTACAAAGGAGTACAAATGTTCCCTTTATTTCATGCGTGCTATACTCTGTGACTGTAATAAATGAGGAGGTGCTATCACCTGAATTGTAATAGTAGTTCTCTCTATTGTTAAAACCTTGAATTGTGGCTGTGCCATAAGAAAAGGAATAATGTGTGACCTGATCAAAACCATTGCCAATTTTATATACTCCTGTGGGTGTAGTAGGGTCAAGCTTCCTAGCCATAAGATAAACGGAATAGGCTCCGTTTGCAATAGATAAATTCAAAGCGCGCGCAGCTACTTCTGTATCGCCAATATATATGTAGGATATTGAATTAGATATGTTGATAAAGTTACGGGCATCTTCCGAGCTATTATTGTACGTCGTTCCGTTGAAGTTAAAATTTAGCGAATTGTATCGCTGATAGTGGGTGGTAGTGCTGGTGTGCGTCTGCTTAACACACGCTGCAAGCATGAGCAAACTACCTATTGTAACAACAAATATTATCTTACGCATATGATAGTGATTGTCTAATAAAGATATGCAATTAATTTAAATTAAAAAGCACATCGAAAAGGGTAGTGATGCATAAAATGTTTTGCCTGACTCGGTTGTTTTATGGCTTCTTCTTTACAGTATCCTTGCTGTCATTCTCCATTCGTTGCTGCAGTTCGGTCCGCTTCTTTTCTATATCATCGTGCGCCCGGTTAAGGGAATCGAGCGTGTGTCGGTTGGCACTATCAATGCTATGGTTACTGCTGTCAACAGCGTTATTTAAGGTACTGAGTGCAGTATGCACCGTATGCTGCATGTACATCAATACACTTGCCACAAGGGCCGCAAGTAACAAAAATATCCATACGGCGCGCTTGTTCATAATTGGTCTGATTTATATGTGATTATAAGTAAGCATTGTTTCCAGATCGGTGACCAGGGCGCTTTTAAATTTCTGAAACGTGGCCTGGCTCTTGGATTTACGGCGCTTAATGTCTTCTTTATGTACTTCGAATGCGGCTGCACGGGTCCATTCCAGCTCATCTTCCTGTTGCCTGATAAGGGTAATGAAGTTGACCACAAAGTTGCTGAGCTTGTAAAACGACTCATCGCCCTTGTAGTTTATGTCGTTCAATGCCTTAAGTTGCTCTTCCAGTACTGTTTTATTCATCAGGGTGTAAATTTAGCGAAAGGGAATGGGAATAATTTGGCAATTTGACAACCTGCCTTTTTTCGGCAGGCAGGTTCGGATATGATCGATAATTGATACACATTTCCGCCATTGGTGGTTTTTTCGCGTTTCCGGCAGTTTTTTTGCTGGCGTTTCCTATGTATGCGTCTGTGGATAAGGATTGCAGCGATTTAGCAAAACCACCAGTTTCCGCAGTTTTCCGCAGTTTTTCTGCAATTTTCCGCCAATTGTCATTTATAAGAGTGAAACGAACCGGTCAAGTAGGTAATAGCACTATCAGATTCCCGATACATTTTTATATTGATAGTACCTGTAACTTCCTTGTAGTCGGCTTTTGTCACATGGATCCACGAACTGCCTGAGTCGGGGTAGGCGTTGTATGAGTTTTCAGGTATAAGATCAGCACCTAATACCACCGATGCGTTTCCGTACCCGGCAACAGTATTACCTGTACTATCTAAAATACCGCCCACGTTATAGATGCCTGTATCTTCAATTCCTTCGCCGTGCAGATAGGTTTTCCGACCACTCAGGTTTACACGACATCCCGGAACATAGAAATAGTCGAGCGTGATCAAATGAAAGGCAGGTAAATTGGGGTCTTCATCGTATTCGGCTTGAAATAATGGCGCCTTAGCACCCACTGCACTATCTGTATAGGTTACACCCTGAATAGTAAAGATGGTTATGTTGGCCCGTCTTGCGACAGGCTTTGAATCTGATCTACGGCACGAGGGCAGCAAGGCCGCTGCTAAAAGGAGTAATAAAATATTTTTTTTCATAGTACAGGTGCTAATTCATGAAAAGCCATTGATCTACGCAGGGTAAATGACACTTTTGGCTGCAAATTACAATGGCGGGTCTTACCGGCAAAGTACATTAACAAAATGTGGATATCTTTTAGCTTGGGGAACATTAAGTGTTCGAAAAGTTATACTGCGAAACAAATCTATTGTAAAAGATGGGTAACCCCTACGGGGCAATTACCGTATTGTTGTTATCTGCTACAAACAGGTAGTCCCTACGGGACAAATTAGTTACAGTATTTCCCATTTTGTGCACCTATTATCAGGAGCGGGTATTCCCTATGTGACATAGTAGTTGCAGTAGTTACCGTTTCGTACAATGATAAGGGGGGGGACCAACCGGGTAAGTCCTAGCTGACGGCCCGGCTAATCCTGGCTTCCTTTATGGCTTTAAGGTATTCTTTTACATCGTCGGAGTTGGAGGTGACCATTACTACGTTAATGGTCTTGAATTTAGCCTTCATTGCTGTAATGGCTTTTTGTTTGGCTTTTTCGTAAAACATGTCTATGTCTACTACATGATCCTGCCGCACACCCTGAGTGATGTGGCCATAAATATCGGTAACTGTTATTCTATAAAAGGGCATGGCACTAAATTACTTAGCCCCGTTTTCTTAGCAATGGCCATTAACAAAATGTGGATATCTTTATGAAGGGGAGTGACTGTATATGGAATTTAAGCGGCCAGCTGAACGGTCAGTTTATAATCCTCCAGCGTGATTTTTAATTCTACAATTACCGCATTATAGGTCTGTACAAGTTCCTCAGGAGTTTCAAATTCTTCACGGATCTTTCTGTGACAGAGTTTAAACGACCTGCGGAATCGTTGCCATTCAGGGTCGGGCAGTCCG
>CANBQQ010000201.1 GCA_947371715.1 Flavipsychrobacter stenotrophus | reverse complement strand
GGTTCATTGAAAACAGCACTTAAGGTACTGCGCATGCCGCTCTTTGACGCATTGATACTACTAGGCACACTTTACGGCATAAAACAATTCTGGGTAAATGAGGTAAAGAATATATTTCCCATACCCGCATCATCGGTTTATGCCACTTTCCCGGTCTATACCTTGCTATGGCTAGTCTCCTTATACTTTAACGGGGCATATGATAGTCCTTACCGTCCGCTAAAGGTAATTAGGGGCATGTTGATGGGTACGATCATCATATTGGCGTATTTCGGCCTTCTTCCGGCAGAATTGAGGTACTCCAGGGCAATCATCGTGTTTTCAGGTATTGTAGGTACTGTAGGATTACTGGGAACGCACGAAGTATTGTATCGTCTGGGCATCCTGAAGTACATTCCTTACGACAAGCTTCCCAAGCGCGCAGTGATCGTTGCCGATGAAACCTCATACCAACAGACGGCTGATATACTACAAAAAGTGCATTACGCACCCGAACTTTCGGGCAGGGTTAGTCCCACGAGCGAACGGGAGAATGCACTGGCGGCGTTACCCGAAATGAAGCAATTGCTATACACGACCGGTGTGAATGAAGTGATCTTTTGTGCGGATGGGTTGAGCTACCTGGATGTATTCAAGCAGATGCAGGAGTGTGGAGATGGCTATGAATACAAGATACATCTTAATGGTAGTCAAAGTTTTGTAGGTAGTAATTCAAGCAATACTTCAGGAGATCTATATACTATTGACCGTAGCTTTAACCTCTCTTCTTTCGCCATGCAGCGGAATAAACGACTGGTAGACATAGTCATTTCCCTGCTATTGCTCATCCTATTCCCGTTCACTTTCTTCCTTGTAAAGAAGCCGGGAAGTATGCTGGCAAACATATTTAGCGTGTTGACAGGTGGCAAAACATGGATAGGCTATGCACCCGGCACCGCAACTAACCGCCTACCCAATCTACGGCCGGGCGCTCTCCCACCCTACAACATACTGGCGGGGTATGAGCCATCTGAACATGTGAAGCTACAGATCAACCTGGCCTATGCACAGCATTATACACCTGCAACGGATATTGGGTTAGTGATGAAGAATTTTCGGTTTCTGTAAAGAGAATGGCTTAATTGCTCAATGGCTCGATGCCTCAATTTACCTTTTATGACAAAAAGACTAATGCAAATGTTGCAAATATTCTTTTGTCATTCGGGCATGGGGAAATCTGCGTTTAAGGGAACCGGAAAAATTTGAGGAGAACAAGTCATCCTGGGCGAAAGTGAGCAAATTTGCAGCAAAAATGGCATTGGGCTCATATTGGGTATTCATTGCATATTTTTCTACGTAAGCGGCAGCTTTATCATTAATTGTTGTTTGTTCCGCTCGGGCTTTTTTTAACTGCGCCCAATCATTCCTTGCCGTTAGTGTGTCAACAACGATGGTCATTGTATTGATGTCGCGAAGGTGAACCTTAAAACCATTGATAAAGTGAGCAAGCTCGCTTGTAGCTGCCCCGGAGACAACTTTATAGGCCGCCAAATCACTCCAATCTGCTGTAATGGAAATATCATGTCCATCGGTGGACAATATAATATATTGTTGATTGCTAAAGTGAAGCCTATACAAACCAGGAGATATGAGTTTCCCGGAAAATACAATATTGCCATCCGTGATTACCGAATCGACCGGTGTAATAGTAGTAGTAGGCTCTATCATTTCCAGCACCACCATTCTGGGCGGCATGTTGGCCACCTTGCACCGGATAGCAGGATTATGCTCCTTCCCTATTACTATGCTCAAGGAAAAAATGGCTAACAAACTTATATGGACCGCTTTAGCTAAATAGTTCATATTGGCAAATACCTTAAACCAAAATGCAGAGTAATATCGAAAACATTACTTTTTCTTAAACTTATTATTCCTTCCTTTTCCACCACCGCTACTGCCGCCCGGCTTTTTAAATGGCCTTGCATTTTCGCTGACCTCAGGAACAGGACCAAACTCGTCCGGAACTTTCTGACTTTCGACAGTGCGCTCCATCAGTTTCTCGATCTGCTTGAACTTGTATTGTTCTTTTTCATTTACGAATGTATATGCAGTACCCTTGGCAGCGGCACGTGCCGTACGACCAATACGGTGAATATAATCTTCACCATCGTGCGGCACATCATAATTGATGACCAGATCTATATCTTCAATATCTATACCGCGGCTCAGGATGTCTGTAGCTACCAGTATCTTTAGTTTCTTGTTCTTAAAGTCGAGCAATACCTGTTCGCGTTTCTCCTGCTCCAGATCGCTCTGTATCATATCTACGGCGAATTTAGCACGCTTCAGCTCTTCAGTCAGTGCTTTTACACTTAGCTTGCTGCTACAGAAAATAAGCACGCTTGTAAATTCACCATGAATAAGCACGTGTTTTACAAGCTTTATCTTCTGTCCGTCAAACACATAGAATACACCTTGCTTTATCTGCTCGGCCGGTTTGCTTATGGCAATATTTACTTCTACCGGGTTATGCAACATGGTATTGGCCAGCTTGCGGATGGCAGGTGGCATAGTAGCCGAGAACATGAGGTTCTGCCTTTTCTTGGGCATGTAAGAGAGGATCTTGGTGATATCCTCAAAGAAACCCATATCCAGCATACGGTCGGCCTCGTCCAATACCAGGTACTTCAGCTCATCGAGCTTTACATAGTTCATATTGAGGTGGGCGATCATACGGCCGGGTGTGCAGATAACAATATCTACGCCCGATGACAACGCCTTACGCTCGGCGGCAAACAAGTTGCCACTGCCACCACCATAAACGGCAATGGAGCTCACCTCGGTAAAATAAGAGATACCTTCCAACGTCTGTGCAATCTGTGTAGCCAGTTCGCGGGTGGGCACAATGATCATGCACTTAATATTGCCATCGTCCTTAGTGTGCGTGAGAATGTTGTGCAGCACGGGCAGCAGGAATGCCGCGGTCTTACCGGTACCGGTTTGCGCGGCGGCTATAATGTCTTTACCATTAATTATGCTTGGTATTACTGCCTCTTGTACAGGTGTAGCGTCTACATACCCCATGGCGTCAATACCATCCATGAGATAATCATCAAATCCAAATTCTGAAAACTTCAATTCTTAAATAAATTTGGATAAAGATAGTACAGAAACCGGCGGCAACCGCATTTATATATTAAGAGCATATTAAACGGGTTGATTAAATCCGGAGTAGCAACCATTGCCAGCAGGTGTGGCACCACTACCCCTTCTCCTTTTTGGTCACGTATAATATGTACCCTGCTACTGTCAGCACTACAAAATAACCCGATGCCCAATAGTGTCTGTTCATTAACGGATCTACAAAATTCTGGTTTTCCTTAAAGTAGAGGGGAGTATAAATATAGGGGATAACATAACCATACTTCCAGTTGAGAGCGAGCAATGCTATCACCAGCATGGAAAACCCAATACCAATAGGCACTATGAAATTTTTGAACCTTAGACTGAGCAAATACTGTAGCGCTATAACAGGCAGGCAATCTATAAAGAAATAACCGGTGCCGCGAAAGTAAGCCTGATAAGGATACGGATCAGTAGGTAGCTGAAGGTCGCTGAAGATGTATCCGGGCAGCATGACCGATAAGTATATACCAATGTTGAACAGCAGAAATAACTGTACAAGCATAACGATGATCACAGAAAACTTGGCAAAATAAATGGTAGTCAGGCTCTGCGGAGTGGTATGCAGCTGCTTCCAGGTATTGTTCTTAAATTCCACATTGGTAATAAGACTGGTACTCAGTATGAGCATGAATGGCAGCAGGAACATGCCCATGGCCGTCCAGTTGCGGTGATACATAGCCGCCCATATATTCTTCATAAATATTTTGTCGGCCGGCTTACCATGATCCTGCAAGCGCATTAATATTACCAGCAATGGCATAAATGCCGCTCCAATAATCACTATCCACGATGCGGCAGTATGCCTTCTTTTGAGCCATTCGCTCCTGAAACTATTAACAAAAGAGACGTTCATATAATTAGTTTTTGAGTAAGTCAATAAATATTGTTTCCAGGTCGTTCTTCACTGTGGTGATCTCATACACTTTAATACCCTGCTGCGCAAGGCTCTGGCTTATATCTCCAAGTCCTTCTCTGGTGGCCGCTGGCATCACCACCTTTCCATGTTCCTCGTGAGCACTAATGCCAGCATTTGTAAGCAATTTTATCGCACCGGCATTATCACTCGTTTCCAGCAGACTGTGGGCAGATTGTTGCTGTTGTTTAAGTAATTCCTCCAGCGTGCCCTGAAATAGCAATTTGCCTTTGTTGATAATGCCAACATCTGTTACCAGCTTTTCTACCTCCGATAGCAAGTGACTGGATATGACAATAGTCATCTTATGTTCCTTATTCAGCCGCTTCAGCAGCTCCCTCATTTCAATAATGCCATTGGGGTCAAGTCCATTAGTTGGCTCATCGAGAATAAGCAATGAAGGGTTGGGTAATAAAGCAATGGCGATACTTAGCCGCTGCTTCATACCCAGCGAAAAGCGCCCTGCCTTCTTCTTTCCCGTATCGGGCAGCCCTACTATATCCAGCACTTCCTGTATGCGGGCTTCGGGACATTGGTAGATCAACTGCAAGACACGCAGGTTCTCTTTTGCAGTAAGGTGGGCATATAGCGATGGTGCCTCTATCAAAGATCCCACCTGACGCAGTATGGCTATTCTATCTTTATCTATCTCTTTGCCGAGTATCGAAATACTGCCTTGCTGCATCTTCAACAGCCCGAGAATGAGCTTCAGCGTTGTGGTCTTGCCCGCTCCATTGGGGCCAAGGAAACCATAGATAGCGCCCTCCGGCACCCGGATATTGATGTTATTGAGGATCGGATCTCCCTTTTCGAACTTGTAGGTAAGACCGGTTGTTTCTATACAGTACATAAAAATTGGTTTTATTGAATGAACTATTTACTTGAGCCTAGCTTCACTTCTTTAGCCTGCTATTATCCTCCCCATCATTTACCTTGCGGTCTATTCTCATATTACCAAAGCGATAGTTGAGGGTAAGGCGCAGCCTTCTGCTATCGGGCCTTTGTTTATAATAATATTGCTGCCCCGGCAATGTGCTTGTATACCTGCCATAGTCGGTATAGAATATGTCGTAGATGCCCAGGGTCGTGTTCAGCTTTCCTTTCAGTAGTTTCTTTTGCACGGCAATATCAACCTGGCCACGCTGACTATAATGTTGTATGCCATCATAAAAGCCGGTATTGTATCGCCCGTTTAACTGTAGTCTCCATTCTTTGGGCAGTAAGAAGGTATTGTTCATGCTGCCCTGTATGGCAAAGGTCTCATTCAATGTACTGTTGCCGTCTATCATTCCCCGGCGGTTACCATACATGAACTCAGCCATTGTCTGCAGGTTATACCATTTAGACTGGTATTGCGCAAATGTGCCCAGCACAACCTGGTCGCTAAACGCAAAGTTGAAAGTGGTATCCACATTGCTCTGCGTGCCGGGCCGTGTAAATGAATAGCTGTATATGCTATTGTCGGTATGGGTATATGACAGACTGAAGTGAAACACGCGGCCATGGGCCACCTCTGCATTTATCTTATGGCTGTATTGTGGCTGCAACTGTGGGTTACCTGTACCATAGTTTAAGGCATCACTGAAGATACGGATCGGGTTCAGCTGGTTGTAGGCCGGCCTGTCTATCCTATAACTGTAGCTGAACTGCAGACTATTCTTCTGACTCAACGCATAATCAAAACTCAGGTTAGGAAACAAATTGAAGTAATGCTGTGTAAACGAATAGCCGTTTGCATGATTGATACCATCTATGTTTGTCTGTTCTCCGTGCAGGCCCAGCTGCACCGCTCCCTTTGTCACTGCCTTGGTCACATTTACATAGCCTGCCAATATCTGTTCGTTATATACATAGCGGTTGTTGTACAGCGTATCGGCATAATAGGTTTCAGTTCCGGGCACATTCATGTCGACAGAACTATTGTTGTTATTTTCTACAAAGCTGGTCTTCTCCCCCGCCTCTAGGGTAATGGTTTTTGATAGCATTTTGGTGAAGTCCAGCTTCTGGGTAAATACCTTAAAGACCAGATCTATGTGGTTGTTATAAGCCTGCATGGGCATTACCTCTACCTGATTATTGAAAAAGCTGTTCCTGTTCAGCCCCGAATACTCATCAAGAAAACGGGTATAGTCAGCCGAAAATTTTAGCTG
>CANBQQ010000200.1 GCA_947371715.1 Flavipsychrobacter stenotrophus | reverse complement strand
GAAGGAGTGTTTACCTGTAAAAATACCGTACTTCCGTTTGAAGGGTTAGGATATACGGACATGGTTGAACGTTCATTATTGGAAAATCCGCTAATGCCGGTTGTGCCGGGGTTAAATTTGTGTGTCCACGGTACTACATTTGAATTGCTGTCAGTTCCGCCAAACAGGTAGATCTCATCTCCGTAAGTAACTGCCGCACTACTGGTGCGCTGCCTTAACAAAGGTGTAGCAGATGTCCATACCTGGGTTACCGAGTCAAAACAAAAATCTGTATTGAATGTAGGTAACAGCACGCTGGTCGATCCGCCGAAATAATATACCTTATGATGCAGAACCGCCGTCGCTCCGCCAAACCTTGTGGCCGGCATTGCCGCAGCTGTTGTCCAGCTATCAGTTCCGGGAGTGTATACATACACCGAGTTGTAGGTTACAGAACTCGACAAGTTTTTTCCGCCACATACATAGAATTTATTGTTCAAACATACTCCGCCGTTGTTCTGCAGCAATCCGAATGGCATTGGCGCTTTTGTCGTCCAGGTATTGGTTGCCGGGTTGTAGGCTTCCGTTGACGTAAAGCTGCCGGGGTAACCACCGGTTACATAGATTATGCCTTGTACTACTGCCAGAGAGAACTGAGAGCGGGCGGTAGGCATAGCTGCCTTAGTTGTCCAGGCATCTGTTGCCGGATCGTATTCTTCAACATAGTTAACAATCGCCGATCCGTCATAACCACCAATAGCATAAATTTTCCCGTTTACGGTGGCCACGCCAAATTCGCCTCTTGCATAGGTCATAGGCGTTTTGCTACTCCATGTGTTTGCCAATGGGCTATAGGCAAAGTTGTCTGCCGTTACGCCTACGTTGTCAATTCCGCCTATTACATAGATAACTTCACTTCCTGCGGCTGCTCCGGAAAATTTTCGGCCGGCCGGCATATCTGCCTTTACACTCCAGCTTTGCGCGGTTGCGCCAAAATACATTGCTGCTGCAATGCAACTAAGTAACATCTTCTTCATAGTGAATAATTTTGTCTGTCAAATGTAAAGGATTGTTTTATATAATTCATTTTAGTTTTTTTGATAGTCGTCCGTGATGATGCAAACAAGTATTGCACAATACCAATTACTTTTGCAACGTATTATTTGCAGCCATTGACCAACAACCTCCGACTTAATAAGATCCAGCTTATACAGTACCGCAACTACAGCTCTTCGGTGTTTGAGTTTGCTACGCCTGTTACCTGTATTACAGGAGCTAATGGCAGTGGCAAGACCAACCTGCTCGATGCGGTCTATTACCTCTGCTATACCAAAAGTTACTTTAGCGCCTATCAGCAGAATAGTGTACAAATGGGTCTGGACGGCTTCAGGGTAACCGGCAAGTTTGAGCATGGCGCAGATCTGGAGACGATCAGCTGCAAATGGAAGGCCGCAAAAAAAGAGGTGTTTAAGAACGAGGTTGCCTACGAAAAGTTTACCGACCACATTGGCCGCTACTCCGCGGTAATGATAGCCCCGGATGATACAGAGCTCATCAATGGTGGCAGCGAGCCTCGTCGCCGTTGGGTAGATAGCATTCTTGGGCAGGTAAATAAAGAATACCTGGAACGGCTGATGCACTACCAGCGCATATTGCTACAGCGCAATGCCTGGCTGAAGTTGCAGGCATTCAAATCAACGACTGATTACTCTGAACTTGATTTTTACAACGAACAGCTAGCGGCAGATGCCACCTATATCCACAGACAACGCAGCAAGTTTCTTATAGATTTTATGCCCTTGCTCAATAAGTTTTATCACCGCTTGAGTGGGGGAGCCGAGATCATTCAAGTGTCCTATACCGCCGATCTGGACAACAAGAGCATGGAAGAATGGCTGGTGAACGGATTGGAGCAAGACCTGCGCTTACAACGCACGCTACGTGGTATTCACAAAGACGATTGGGAGTTCTCATTGAACGGCATGATACTGAAGCAATTTGGATCACAAGGCCAGAAGAAGAGTTTTCTCTTTGCCCTGAAGCTCGGCCAATATGCCTATCTCAGCAAGGTACTCGGCCACTTACCCATATTACTGCTCGATGATATCTTCGAAAAGCTTGACCAAAACCGAATGGAAGCGCTACTCTCTATAATCCGCGATAAAACCTTCGGCCAGGTCATCCTCACCGATACCCACCCCGAGCGAATCCGCCAGGCCTTTGGCCCGGAAGCGGACATCGGTTTTATTCATTTGTAGATGTTCCTAAGATCAATGAACTAACGACTTCCCATCATGATTATCCCTCACTAATGCTACGATCTTCTGGAAATCGGCACCATTGTGTAAAGAACCAAATGTCGGCTCATTAATTAGTTGTTCTACATCACTGTACCCAAGCGCAGCGGATTCATTGAGCATAGTCATTGCTGCTTTGGAATCCTTATTTTTTATGCTGACGAGCGCAGCAAAATAGCTACAGTCCGGATTTTTAGGGTCAGCCATTTTAAAGATATTCAAATAACTGGCTGCATGTACCATGTCTCCTGTTGATATGGCACGAGAAACATTCATATAGCTTATGAACCCCAGGAACGCCAACACCCGTCTGTTAGAGTTAGCCTCCTGAACTAACTTAGTATGGCTTGCCTGTTGATTGATGGCTGTGATCTTATCAGCCCACCATTGTTCATTTTGAGTGGTAAATTGCCCGGCCATCTCCTGGCACTGAGCCTGTTCTTTTTGCAGTAACTGCTGCATTGCTTTCAATGAGTAAGCATAGGTGCCGCCACTGGTAAGCGCCGCCAATTGTTTTTTATAGCCTGTCACGTCCGTAAGCCCTTCCAGAACGGTAACAGTGCCGCTAAGCAATCGGACAGCAGTTAGCTCATCGTTCTTTAATATAGCCTCGCTTATATGCTTGTTCAGGTCCATCATTAGATCCGCAATTACTGCATCATTTCGGTTTAGCCGATGAGCTTTCATGCTATTTACGGTCATCCAGAGTACGCCGGTTCTGAACTCTTCTACAGGTGCCCATGCGTGAATGCCGGGCCAGGTGAGCAAAAAATGAGTGGATTTTTTCTGCTCCAGGTAGTTATCCAACTGTAGCATCTCAGGCATATTAAAATCATAGCTACCTGCAATGCCAAAGTAGTCAAACGCTGGTTGTGGTGCTTGACCTGTATTCGGAAATCCTCCTGCACAACCTATTACACCTGCAATACCTCCATGGTTCATAGCAACCATACTCGCTACTTTCGATCCGCCCGAGAATCCGCTGGTGTAAGTGCGGCTGGTATCAATATTCAGCCGTTGGTGTATATCATCCCACAGCGTGCTGATTATTTTTTCTATAGCATCAGGTGTAGTTCCATTCTTTGAGACATTGGAACCTATCAGGATAAAGCCATATTTTTCCGCTATGTCCTTGTACATCCGCAAGGGGAGCGCACCACGGGCATGTGCATCGAATAATATAATGCACGGCCATGCATTTTTGCTTGTATAATCTTTGGGCAGGTATAGCGCATAGCTTTGCGCCCCGTCATTTTTACAAACTACGGTATCCTTTACAACCCCGGTCGACAGCGTATTATCATAACTAGCAGTTTGACTAGGCGCAGTTACTCCATTACCCTCATTATGCTCAGCACCTTGCCCACACGATACAAGTAAAATAGCAGCCACAACCACATGCCACCGCATAAAAACTGAAATAGAACTTATTAAGTTTACCATTTTAGTAAATGTAGAATTTAAAGATTTTCATAACTATCAGTTTGCCGCAGTTGCACATTGTATCTCGCTATACGAGTAATTTGGAATCACATTGCCGCATTCCAGCACATTTCTTCCACATTCAATTTACTATTTCGTCATTATTATCGGTTTCCCTATACACCCGTTCGGCATCTGTATGTGCAGCAGTGCCGCTAGCGTAGCTGATATGTCTGTCATATTCACCACAGTATTGGTCTCGCCTTTAGGTATACCCCAACCATACCAAAGCAACGGAATGTGAGCGTCATACGGATTCCACGTGCCGTGTGTGGTTCCGGTCTTACTATGTCCTTCAAACCACCCCGGGTTGGGTACCACCTCTATACTGCCGCTGCGGCCCCGGTAGTAACCATTTACCAGCATGGTGCGGATAGGCTCAGGTACTGCCGTATGGTTCATATTCTCGATGTCTACTACATATTGCAGTTCGGGCTTTGTATTCAGAAATGTGATGATGCTTTCTTTTATCTTATTTCTGTCAGCGACCGCACTTTTTATTGCGCCTTCATTCAGGTAAAACTGGTAATTGGTAAAGTGGCTGACGATATCTTTTTGACCATAGATGCCATCAAGGTAAGCATTGAGCTCTTTTTTATAATCTTGATCCACAAAGCCCGCCGGCACACCATTGTCTATAAGGAACTGCGGATTATGTGCCGCGCCATGATCAGCGGTAAGGAAAACGGTATAGTCACCCTTACCAACGGTCTCGTCAAGATAGTCGAGTAGGGTAGCCAGGTCCATATCCAGCCGCAGATAAGCATCTTCCACTTCCATAGAATTAGGACTGAACTGATGGCCGGTATAGTCAGTACTCGAAAAACTAACTGCCAGGAAATCTGTTTCTTCACCCTCTCCAAGCTTTTCTCCATCTCTGCAGGCCATCGCCATTTGCAGGGTCAGGTAGTTACCGCCCGCTGTAGCTTTAAAAGAATTGTACCTATCCTTTCCTCTTAATTTATTTAGGTCGTGCGGAAATATGGGCGCACCCTCACCCTTAAACTTCCCTTCATATTTATTATCGTCAGCAAGGCTTTGCGTATAGATCTTATTGGTCGGGTCGAGTAGTGTCCACGTAAGTTTTACCAGGCTGTCTGCAACCTTTCTTTTATTAAATGCTTGTAGCCATGTGGGGTTGGTATTCTTATAATAGGTACTGCTGCAAAAGCTGCCTGTCGTATCGTCCAACCAGTAAGCACCATTGGCCAGGTGTCCTGCCGGCAATATAGCACCCCTATCTTTTATAGATACGCCATACACCTTACTACGAAAATTGGTCGCCAGGCGTAGCTCATCTGTTATGGTAGTTGTCAGCAGGTTGCGCGGACTCATAGATGTATCGCCAACAATACCATTATTTATTTCCCTTACCGTATCATCTGTGCAATACACTTTCTTGCCGGTGAAATTGTCATACCAATCATTAGCGGCTATACCATGTATAGAGGGTACAGATCCCGTATAAATGCACGAATGTCCCGGCGCCGTGTAAGACGGCAGGTAATTGATCATGGTATTCTGGCAGTTAAAACCATCTTTTATTAGTCGCTTCAAACCACCTTTTCCGTATAGGTCGTTAAACCTGTACAGGTAGTCCCAGCGCATCTGGTCTATTACTATTCCCACCACCAGTTTGGGCCTTGCTACCTTGTTTGGTTGCTTCGCAATGGTCTGAAATGCTATGAAAAATGCCGGAATTGCTAAGAAATAACGTTTCATTAATACAGTTTAGTAACAAATGTGCAAAATTAGTAATGAACAGGCAGTTATATTTTTATTAATTTCGCTGCGCAAATGTTCGGATATTTTTCCGGTAATTGCAAGTAGAGCATATTTTTTGATTTTCAACAGATCGCTTTGCTTTTGCTAAGATTTTTAAATTAGTAAATTAAATAATAGAACATGGATATTTTTGCCAAATTTGCAAACAGGCTGGGTCCTATCGGGGACTACGCAGAAAAAGCGCCAAACTATTTCGCATTTCCTAAGCTGGAAGGAGAGATCGGAAACCGCATGAAGTTTAATGGTAAGGAGAAAATTGTTTGGAGCCTTAACAACTACCTGGGCCTGGCTAACCACCCCGAGGTAAGAAAGGCTGATGCTGATGCAGCGGCTAAATTTGGCCTTGCTTCTCCAATGGGTGCGCGTATGATGAGTGGAAACTCTGACTACCACCTTCAGTTAGAGAAAGAACTGGCTGAGTTTGTTGGTAAGGAAGATGCTATGTTGTTCAACTTTGGTTACCAGGGTATGGTATCTGCTATTGACACACTTTGTGGCCGTCACGATGTAGTAGTTTACGATGCAGAATCACATGCATGTATCATAGATGGTCTGCGTATGATACCTAGTCACCGTTATGTATACAAGCACAATGATATTGCTGATTGCGAAAAGCAGCTGGCACGTGCTACCGAAATGGTGAAGAAGACCGGCGGTGGTATCATGGTGATCACAGAGGGTGTATTCGGTATGAG
>CANBQQ010000199.1 GCA_947371715.1 Flavipsychrobacter stenotrophus | reverse complement strand
ATAGTTGCCAGCGATAGAGTATTACCGGCAGTAGCACCGAGTGTTACCTGGAAGTAGTCGGTATTAGCAGTAGAAATACCATTGTTCTGGAAGCCCGTTGTTCTGAATGAATTGGTTGCGCTACTTGCAGCGGCACCTGCTCCACGTGTAATATTGTTCGCAGAAGATGCTGTAGACAAACCGGAATTAAATACTGCAGCCGCTTGTGTTGCGATGGCTGTCGTTACTCCGTTGAAATCCCAGGCTGCCAGTGTTACGGGTGCTGCTGTTACAGTAATAGAATAGGTCGCAGTAGTTGTTCCACAGG
This sequence comes from Flavipsychrobacter stenotrophus, assembly GCA_947371715.1. Taxonomy (GTDB): domain Bacteria; phylum Bacteroidota; class Bacteroidia; order Chitinophagales; family Chitinophagaceae; genus Flavipsychrobacter; species Flavipsychrobacter stenotropha_C. The sequence goes on along the minus strand of CANBQQ010000199.1, from coordinate 5,933 downwards.
CGTTTGTGAGTGCGTATGAAATGGTGTCAACACCTGCAGATACGCCGGTTACAACACCGGAAGAGTTGATTGTAGCAATTGAATTGTTAGAACTTGTCCATGTGCCCGATGGTGTAGCGTTGGTCAATGTGATCTGGGTGCCTGCAACAAGTGTAGTACTGCCAGCAATTGCCGCAACAGTTGGTGATCCAACAGTGATCGTTACAGCCGGAGATGTGGCTGTAGTGCTTCCGCAGGTGTTAGTTGCAACGAGCGTATAAACTCCCGCTGAGTTTGAATTAGTAGTAATAGCTGCCGGGGAAAGGTCTGTTGAAGTAAATCCGTCAGGGCCGCTCCAGGCATAAGTGGCTGCAATCGGTGAAGTTGCTGCACCGGTAAGGGTTAGCGATGATCCGCTACATACGTTTGTAGATGATGGTGTTGCAGTAACTGATGTAGGAGCTACGTTTACTGTTAGCGCACCAGTAGTGGCAGCTAAACTTCCACAGCTGTTAGCAGCAACAAGCGTGTATACACCTGCTGATGCAGTGCCGGTAGTAAATGGTGCCGGAGACAGAGCTGTTGAAGTATACCCATTAGGACCAGTCCATGAATAAGTAGTTGCACCCACCGAGGTAACTGCACCGGTCAACGAAATGCTGGTGCCGCTACATACACTTGATGAAGAAAGCGCAGCGGTAGCAGCCGTTGGTGCTGTTGAGCAGGGTTCTAGCTGAGTTGATCCATCTATTGATAGACCGTAATTTCCTACATATTGAGAGAAAAAGCCCCAGCCACCGGTAGTTGTTTGACCGCTTGCGTAGTAGCGTAAGTATATAGGTGTAGTTGAAGATACATTTTGTAAAGCGGTAACACCTGCAAGGTTTACGGAAGCCATTACAGAAGGGGTGCCGACGTTCACTGTAGGAGAGCCAATAAGTGTGAATGTGGTGCCATCAAGGCTGTAAGCAAACTGTGAGCTTACACCCGGTGATGCACAGAAAGACGATGTTCCCGCGAATGTAGCTGCTATAGATGAAAGCGAAAGCTGGTAGCCTGATGCTGCTTTCAGCTTGGTTTCAAAATAGTCTGTATTAGCTGTAGAGATACCGTTGTTTTGGAATCCCGTAGTGCGGAAAGAATTGACTCCTGTGCTAGCGCTGGCAGTTGCTCCACGCGATAGCTTATTATATGTAGCACTTGTATCAAGGTAATTGCCAATTGACGCTGCTGTAGCTACTATAGTGGTATCACTGTTAGCACCATTGAAATCCCAGGCTAGTATGTTAGACGGGCCATTGTCGATTCCAGCTTCTACTACCGCCTGTATACCTGTTGATACATTGGACAGGAAATCATAGCCTGTTGCCGCTTCGATAGCATCAACACTTGTTCTGTAATAAGTCCATGGTTGTGCGTTTACTGTTTGGCTGCTAGGCATGTCGACAGCTATAACACGGGTGCTTGTAGAAACGCGTGTAACGTCATTTACTCCCACCGGTAGTACTACTATTACTTTAAAGAAGCGTGCCGGAACCCGGATATTAGTGCCTGCAATTGTTGTTGTGGTGCCGCCAAGGCTACCGCTGCCACCTGCGCCATATCCACCGGCAATGATATACAGCTCATTTCCTGCATACACCAATGCACGGCAATAACTCTCCAGACTTCCCCATGTTATCTGGTTCATGTTCGGCGCCTGTGGAGTAATATTTGTCATTACGAATGTTGCTGCATTGTCGGTATCGCTACCATCACGGTCATCGCTCGGACAAAGATGACCGCGGTCGAATCCAGTACCTGTGTAGTTAGACGTTGTTGCTGTAAAGTATCCTGAAGGCAGGGTAGCATCAGGACTAAAACAGTCGCATCTTGCCGCACTACCTTTCCATGCACGGCTCAGGTGCCAGCTTACCCAGTTTGGTTCGCCTTTTGAATTATTATAAGATAGTCCAAACTGCGATTTTACCATCAGGTAATTGTTGGAGTCGGACATGCTATAAGTTGCACCGCTTGGGTTGCCCATAGCCATGTTGTCGTCTCGAGTAGGAGTAGTGTCGGGTACAGAGGTAATAGTAATCGTTATGTTTACACCGCTGATAGACTGAGAACAACCGAATGAACTTGTGGCGCTGGTTACTGAATAGGTAGTAGTAACTGTTGGCGCAACGGAAACTGTACTTACACCCGAACCGGATATCGTAGTGTTAACCGTTGAAGCACCGTTCCAGTAATACACAACATCGCCTGACGTACCTGTAAATGTAAGTGTAGTAGATGCTCCTGAACTGATAGTGGCAGTGCCAGTGAGCACCGGTGACGGTAATGGATTGATAGTTACCGGAGTGTATACAAAGCTTGAATCACCACCAAACGTTGTGTAATAGATAACAGTATCTACACCTCCGTTAAGTCCGGTAAGCACACCAGTTGATGTGATGGTAGCATTAGTTGTATTAGATAATGCCCAGCCACCACCGATAACAGTGTTACTAAACGTTGTTGACGCGCCCATGCACAATGTACCAGCTCCAGACGTTGTACCTATTGGTGGTTTAGGGTAGTTTTTAAGTATTGTGACTTTATTAGTAGTTGCTGCAGAAGCACCGCCTCTGTTACCTGTTACAATTTCGGGGTAGCCATCGCCATCAAGGTCGCCAATGGTAACAGTTACCGGATTTTGGCCGGTAGCGAATGTTTGCTGCGGCGCGAGCGAGATGGTAGTTCCTGTGGACAGGTTTTTGAATACCGATATGTTGTTATCTCCATTATTAGATATTACAATATCCAGTTTACCATCGCCATTCATGTCTGCTATCGCAACCCCAGTTGGCACAGAGGTAGATGCTCCGGTACCGGAAGTGAAATTAACCGGTGATGCAAATGAACTTGCTGTAAGTGTACCAGAAGTCCCGTTATTTAACAGTATGCTAATGTTGCCACTTGCAGAGTTAGTGACAACAAGGTCGTTCATGCCATCAATGTTTATGTCACCTGCGGCTATGTCTATTGGGCCAGTGCCTACCGTCAAAGAAACAGATGTACCAAATGATATTGAACCATAGGTGGAAGTATTACGTGCAAAACTGATGTTAGTTCCGGTATATGCACCACCCGAGAGCGCGCCTGCATTAGCACTGGCAATATCAGGCAGTCCGTCATGGTCTAGATCTGCAAAACAAATGCTAGATGGTGAAGTGCCCGCAGGGCATGTTATGGCCGTAGTGAATGACACTGATCCGACTGTAGATCTATTAGGAATTATCGCCATTAACCCAGATGCTCCAGTAGTTGAAGAAACTGCTATGTCTGGTTTTCCGTCTCCGTCAAAGTCGGTGATCGCTACTACAGAATTATAGTTGTTGAAAGTAACGTTAGCATTTGCTGCAAAAGTTGGGTTTGCTCCGGTAATGGTAGTTGTATTAAGGTAAACTAATATTGAAGGAGTCGAAAATGTAACACCATCAAATACTGGTACTATAATATCCAATTTTCCATCTCCATCAATATCTGCGAGCTTTACATTGTTTGGAGTGAATGTACCTATCCCGCCGGTCAGCGTACTTGTAAGAGAAAATGATGACCCTGAAATAATTCCAGTTCCTGTCATCACATTTTTGAATACTGATATGGACGGAGTGCCACTTCCTGAAACTGTAGCTGAATTATTCACAACAAGGTCAGGTTTGCCGTCTCCATTCAGGTCGCCAATTGCACCTGAATATGGAGTGCCTCCTGCCGTTAATATGGTCTGATTAAAAAAGAAGCTATCTGTTCTGAACCCACTGTTATTAAAAACAGGAGTAAAAGAAGTATCGGAGTAAGCCGTAAGATTTGATGTAGTAACTGAGATCGGTGCAAATAGTGACCCCGCGGGAACAGTGACTGAAAGGGTAGTTGTAGAACCGGAATTTACGGTTGCTTTGGTGGCGCCGAAATAGACGATGTTATTACCGGGTGTAGCATTGAAATTATTACCTGTTATTGTTACACCAGTTCCCGGTATTGCCGACTTTGGCGAAAAAGTAACGATGCTTGGAGGGGGAGGAGTTATAGTAACTGTTCTAGTTACATATACCGGTCCGCACCCTAAAGTACTTGTCTTGCCATAACTAATAGTGGCGGTGCCGGCAGTCAGGCCTGTTACTACACCACCAGAGGTTACAGTCACACTGCCCGTTCCACTCACGGTACTCCACGTAGCTGTACCTGCAGCAGCCGTAGGGTTAGTAAGTGTAATTGAGGAACCTACTGCAACATTGGCTGTAGCTGGGACAATACTTCCAGCCGATGGTAATGCGTTAACAGTTATTGAAAGTGTAGTTGTTGCGCTTCCACATACTATTGGGGCGGTATAGGAGAAAGTTTTTGTTCCTGCGCTAACTCCTGTAACAATGCCAGTACTACTACCTATAGTACCAATTGTTGTTCCTGTAGTAGTCCATGTTCCTCCAGGCAATCCAGTTGTGGATAGAGAAAGTGTAGTACCTACACATAACGACGACCCTCCGGCGATGGTTCCTGATGATGGATTTGGAGCTACGGTAACAGATGGTGAGTTGGTAGATGTTGCTGTTAAAGATGAGGTAGTGCAGGTAGTAATACAGCGGTAATATGTGCTTGAAGTAAGGCTGGGAGTGGTGTAGGCGGTTGTGGTAAAGCCAGACCCCGTGCTTACGTCAGACCATGACGCCCCGTCGGGTGATTGTTGCCATTTGTAAGTTGTACCCGCGCCAGATGTGGCACCACCTAGTGTAAGTGTAGTAGTTGTGCCTGTACAAATGGTTGATGCGCCAACTGCGATAGTACCCTGATTGGGTGTGCCTGAGCAATTTGCATTAACAGATCCTGCCAGAGACAAACTTGTATTTGTAATGTACCATGTTCCTGTCGTGCCAAGAGGTGTTATTCTAATCTTTATAATTGTACCTGCTGCAACGTTTTGCAACGCACTAATGCCAGATAATATAGTAGTACCCGCCGTACCGGTAGTGCCACTAGTTGATGTTGTAGACCAAGTGCCTGCAGATACATATGCTGCACCACCAACAGAATAAGAAACGTCAACGGTAGTAAGATCGGCCGAACTTGAACGTCTGGTAAAACCGTTCATCGAAGTTAACGAAACACTGTAGCCTGAATTTGCGGTAAACTGAAAATAGAAGCTTGAGTTTTCACCGCTGCTTGGTGCACTGGCTATCCACCCCCCTGACGCACCGTAACAAGATGTTGCCGCGCTCCCTGTTATACTCAGACTTGAACCTCTTATCAAGCCTGTTGTGCCTCCAGAAAAAGAGATGTTTGCATTTATCGAAGCCGGCGTCCATGGACTAGGTCCATAGTTGCTGGCTCCCCCGGTTAGAGGAGCCGGGTTCCAGCTAATAATTTGGGCCTGTGATAAAATTGGGGTTGTGATTATTGCCAACAAATATGCGCAGATAACAAAAATGTTAAAAGGGGGAGTTTTTTTTCTCATGTCAAGTTCGTTTACACTAATTTCAAGAGTGGGTTTATTTGAATATATTAACTGGGGTATATAATTTTTCATTATAAGAGTTGGGTTGCAAAACTCGGATAAGAGTTGTGAATATGGCCTAATGACTTTGTTAAGCTCAGGTTATTTAACTGAAATTGCTAAAATGCTTAAATTTGTCACAGTTGCCTGGCATTGATTGATTTTTGTTTCATGGTATTTTTATAGATTTTATTCGACAAGATATAATATGCAAATTTACTCAAATTTTACCATGTAAGGCGCAATACAACAGTAAGATCGACCAATATGTGGATAACTCAGGGGATTTTGCAAAGCCCATTCTCAATCATTTACGAGAGTTGGTTCATGAGACCTGCCCTGAGGTGGAGGAAGCATGGAAATGGAGCTTTCCTAATTTTATGTATCGGGGTTCTATTTTATGTAGCATGGCCGCATTTAAGCATCATTGTTCTTTTGG
>CANBQQ010000198.1 GCA_947371715.1 Flavipsychrobacter stenotrophus | reverse complement strand
CTGGATAGCCTGGGCGGACATGTGGATATGATAGAGACCTTCCCCGCATCGGAAGGGTTCTTCGCATTTCAGGATGTGCCGGGCAAGGAAGGCTTGCTGCTGAACACCGATGCAGGTATGTTCTTCGAGTTTATTCCTGCCAATGAGATCGGTAATGAGAACCCTACCCGCCTATCGCTGGGCGAAGTAAAGGTGGGCGAGAACTATGCCCTGATAGTGAGCAGCAATGCAGGCCTGTGGGCTTATAACATTGGCGATACAGTTCGCTTCATCAGTACCGACCCTTACAGGCTGGTGGTTACAGGCCGCGTAAAACATTTTATATCGGCATTCGGAGAGCACGTAATAGGCGAAGAAGTGGAACATGCAATTATGCAGGCCGCAAACCAGTTTAGCGTGCACATAACAGAGTTTACCATAGCCCCTATGATACAGGTGACCGACGGCAAGCCTTACCACGAGTGGTTTGTAGAATTTGAACAGGCTCCCGCCGACCTGGAGAGCTTTGCTATGGCGGTGAATGACAACCTGCGCCAGAAGAACATCTACTACGATGATCTTATCAACGGCAACATACTGCAAACACTAAAGATCCGCCCAATGATGAAGAATGCCTTTATAGACTACATGCGCTCTATAGGCAAGCTGGGTGGCCAGAACAAAGTACCCCGCCTGGGCAATGACCGCAAGCTGGCAGATGCGCTGCAGGGTTGGGTGATGTAAGCAAGTGAAACCTTAAACCCTACCTGTCAGTAACTATCCCTTACCCAAATTTTTGTATTGTGTTTCTTGAACTTGGTGAGCTATCATTTGCCACGACCTGAAGGTCGTGGCAAATGATCTATTCCGTAGATCAGGTACTGAGATTTGGGTAAAGAGTATCTGCAGGTAAGCAGGGTAAAAACTTAAAACTGGTGTACAACTTAGTCACATCCATACGGGTCTGTGATGCACGCAATGAATTCAAATGTTTTCCAGAAGCTATAAAGTATCAGATAACCGATGACGGTTGCAACGGTTAAAACCAATGCATACCTCAATGCTGTAGTGAGACAATAGAGACCCCATCTCCTTACTAATTCTGCTTTCAACGTGATGCTTTTTAGTTACCTTTCTACAACGAGACGATGGGTATAAATATTATTCTTGCCAAGAATTGTCAGCAGGTAGATGCCCGGAGGAGACTGCATACTCAGATCAATATGACTTTGAGCGGCAGCAACTTCTTTATACACCTCCCTCCCCATCATATCAGTAACTATTATTGTCACCTGCTCACTTTTTAATGCACTGAGATCTATCGTAAACCTACCATCCGCAGAAGGATTAGGATATACGTTGATCGCTTTTCCCGGCTCCACATTTTCTACACCCACGGGGGTGTGTAAATATCTTATGCGGTTATTGCCGTTATCAGAGACAATGATGTTGCCATTGCTGTTGATCGCAATGCCATAAATGTTCTTAAACTGCGCTGTTACTGCGCTGCCACCGTCTCCAGAGAACCCCGCAACACCTGTTCCCGCCACGGTGGTAATAACGCCCGCCGGTGTTACCCTACGCACCCGTTGGTTCCAGGCATCGGCAATAAAGAGGTCGCCGGTGCTGTTTACGGCTACGCCAATGGGCTCAAACAAATGTGCCGCAGTGGCCGCTATGCTGTCACCATTGTAACTGGCAGTACCTGTGCCTGCCACTGTTTTAATGATCCCTGTAGGGCTTATCCTGCGTATGCGCTCATTGTCTACATCAGCTACAAACACATTGCCCATACCATCTATAGCTATAGAATACGGGCCTGCGAGTCGGGCATTGGTAGCGGGGCCATTGTCTCCAAAAAAGCCTGCTACACCTGTACCTGCAATAGTAGAGATGATACCTAATTGATTTACTTTCCGCACCCGGTTATAGCCCTGGTCGGCTATATAAATATTCCCTATCGCATCGACAGCTACCCCGCGTGGAGAAATAATAGAGGCATCTGTTGCCGGTATACCATCGCCATTAAATACGGTAGACCCATTGCCTGCAACTGTGGTTATGATACCTGTTATGCTGATCCGTCGTACGCGATTATTAGCCCTGTCAGTTACATACACATTGCCTCCGGCATCTACCGCCACGCCATTAGGATCATTAATCTGCGCATCAGTAGCGGGCGCATTATCGCCGCTAAAACCGGGCAGGCCGGTTCCGCCTATTGTTGTTATAATACCTGCTGTATTTATTTTTCTTACGCGGTGGTTTGCCCTGTCGGCAAAATACACATTGCCCAGTGCATCTACCGCAACACCATAGGGGCCATTCATGGAGGCTGCTGTAGCAGGGTTGTTATCGCCGCCAAAGCCAATGCTGCCATCTCCGGCCATGGTATTAATATGCTGTGCCTGCAAGCCGGCCGAAATCAATAATAGAAAAAAGGACAAGAATGCTTTCATCGCCTGAATAGGTAAGGTGATTAAATAGTGTGTGTTTAGAAAAGGAAAATTAAACAACATTTTTCATATTAAAAAATAACAAACATACTTTCCCCTGTTAAGGTAAATCCTGCATTTATGGAAGGTTTTTTAGTTTTTACTTTTTACTTTTAAGTTATTGTATGCATCCGTACGCCGAAATATTGCGCCAACAGGTATTTGCTTTTCATCCCATAGACGAAGATGCATGGCATGATCTTGTGCAGCCATGGACAGAGGTTACTGTAAAGAGAAAGCAGCCGCTGACCATGATGGGGGAAAAGGAAAAGTACCTCTACCTGGTACTTGATGGTGTGCAACGTGCATTCTATGCACATCATAGTAAAGAGGTGACCATTGTGTTTTCTTACCCTCATTCCTTCTCGGGCATAGTAGACAGCTTTTTGTTACAATCTCCTTCTCTTTACCAATTAGAGACCATTACAGACAGCAAGTTATTGCGCATCAGCTACCACGATTTTTCTGCCCTTATTGCTAAACACCGCAGTATAGAAACGTGGGTGCGCATAGCCGTAACACAGGTACTCTCGGCCACTCTGCAAAGAGAAATAGAGCTGATCGCATTTACGGCCGAGGAGAAATTCAAAGCGCTCTTACAACGCAGTCCTCAGGTACTCAACCTGATACCTCACAAATACCTGGCATCCTATATTGGTGTAGACCCTACCAATTTCAGCAAGCTGCTGAGTAGTGTGCGACTGTAAAATTGCTGCTCTAATAATCTTGGTATTTACCAACATTCATCTTTACTGATACAGGTACTTTTGTAAAAAAAAGAAGATGCCCACATTTAAAAGTACAGAGCTGTTAAGCAACCTGGAGAAGACAGTTACGCAAACTATAAACAATGCCAGCAGGCTACAGGCAATGAATACAGATGTGCTGCGCAAGGCACCCGCCGCCGGCAAGTGGAGTGTGATACAAGTGCTCTATCACCTTAACAGCTACAACAGCTATTACCTGCCGCATATAGAACAAGCTATAAAAGCGGGAATAAACGCACCTTACTCTGCATCATTTAAAGCAGGCGTGATCGGCAACTATTTTACCAAAACAATGTTGCCCGGCAATGATGGTGCGGTACACAACATGATGAAAGCCCCTAAAGATCATACTCCTGATGCCGCTTATAATAACGTGGAAGCCATTAATGAGTTTATAGCAGGGCAACAAAAACTACTGGAATTGCTGAGGGAAGCAAGAAACGTGAACATGACCCGCCTGAAAGTGCCCATCAGCATCAGTACTTTGATAAAAATAAGATTAGGCGATACATTCAGATTCCTTGTAGCGCACCAGCAGCGCCACTTTGTGCAGATAAGCAATACGCTGAAAACCAATGGGGTAATGGTTGATCTGTGACCTACTGCAGCCGCTCCACTATAGCTTCCGATAGCCGCTCTTCCAGCACCTCTATATCTTCTTCATACTCATCGGGCCACATCTGGAATTCAAATGCCATTTCCAGCCGGTTGAATTTCATAGGTAGTGGTTTTGATGGTCGCCTGCCGGGCGATACCGCTTCGGGGGCTATCACTATCACTTCATAGTATATCTCCCCGTCATTGGTCTTTTCTTCACAGTGGCATACCCATATACCACTCTCCAACATTATCTTCAGGCTATATTTATACGGTTCTTCTATCATGGTTTAAATTTATTGTTCTTCCTGTTTATGAGCCTTGTGTCTTACCGGATAGTTGAACAGCAAAGAGCTGAGTACCGGCAAAAGGAAAATAGCCACTGTAAAGATAGACACGAACATATCGGTTCGTTCACCGTCAAGAAATTTGTTTGCCGGCGAAGAGGGGTAAAAATGGGTAAATAGCGATGCCAGCAACTTTATACCCAATACGCCTATCACCACAAATGCTATGGTTTCCAGAAATTGAAATTGCTCCATAAGCTTTACAAAGCCTTGTGCCACAAACCTCATAGCCAGTATGCCAATGAAAACACCCGTATAAATAAGGAACAGATGATCTGTAAAAGCTACCGCGGCAAATACATTATCAATAGAGAATGCCAGATCCATTACTTCTACCAGTGCCACCGTGGCCCAGAACGGACCTAAAGCACCTACTGTGTAGCGATATAGTTTGCTTCTCTCTTTGTCAACCACCTCTTCGTGCTCTTCAGGTGCGTGCCTGATTTTCTTCCTGAAAAAATCGAAAGCCAGGTAGCACAGATACAATCCACCAAGTGGCTTTAAGAACCACACCTTTACCAGCCACGATGCTACGAACAGGCAGATACCCCTGAAAACGTAAGCACCGATAATTCCGTATTTCAGGGCTTTACGGCGTTGGTTTTTGGGCAGGTCCAGTACCATGGTGGCCAGCACTGCGGCATTATCTACAGATAACAGGCTTTCTATAACTATCAGGTTCAGAATGATCAAAAGCCCGGCTTTTATATCATCTCCCAATAGTGTATGTAATATGTCCATTGGTGCAAAGATTGAAATTTTATGTGTTAAAAGCCCCCCATTTTCCTTACTGCTCTTCCGAACAACTCAACCCGGTTAACTGTCAAAGAGTTATCGCGTGTACCTGGCAACTTCCAATTTTAAAAACGAACCCTGGTTAGCATCCGAGTAGTTCATTAGCGTTGTTGCCATATTCCTCAGAGCGCTAATTTCTAATTCTACCGGTGCAGAAATGGTTATTGTTTTAAAGGTCACATTTGATACGCCTTTCGGGCTAAAATCTGACTCATCTTCAATTGTATATTTTTTACGAACTTGCTTTTTGAATTGATCCCTACTTTCCGTATTGTTGAACGACCAACTGGTTACTATTCTCCGGTCATTCACGGCATCGGCACCGTGCTGGCTGAGCAATTTTTTTATGTTACTAAAGCCCTCGTAGTAAGCATACCGATTGTTGAAGTCAGCCTCAAGTGTAAACATCATGAAAGTAGGCGCAGAAATAGAGGTGAGGTATATCCCGCCATCATTTTTAGGATAGACTGCAGCAACGGCGTCTCTTACTCCTGTTGTGTCTTTTACAAACACATATAATCTTGGCAGGTCATGTACCCAGTAGATACCCTGTTCTTTGCTGGCAGGTTTTTTTCTTAATAATGGCCGCAAACTATCATTGATAACCGATAGCACATGCCCAACTGAAGAACTATCAAAGAGATATACCGGCCCGGCGCAGACAACAAATGGAAAACCGGAAGAAAACATCGCTATCTCGAGTTCACGTCTGCTCTCCAACAGTGTTTTATGGTTTCCACCGTTGAGTATATTAGTTACACTACCGGGCAGCACTTTAATGGTGAGCGAATTAGACAACACCTTACTGCCATTGTTGAGTGAAATAGTGGCCGGCTCTATAATTAAGCTCCCAGTATCTAACGGCTTCAGCACATAGAACATCATCAACGCCTTCTTTTCGATTTGCGTACCGTTTTCTGTTGTGCGTTGCGTTGATTGTGCACTTCTCGGGCCATCAACAATTTCAAAATTGGAGAAATGTGCTGGCTCGAAATTGTTTACGCTATCTCCCTCACAGTAATAGGTCAAATCTATCTGGTCATCAAGCCCCATTTTAGTGTACTTGACACTTGCGGTAAAGGTGATGAGCTGCTGAGCAGCAGCGAGGTTGCTAAACATTACCAAGGTAAGTAACAGGCGTAACGCATGCATGAGTGTCATTGTTTAATGCGTTTAAATTTAGAACAAATTTCCTTTTGTGTTTAACAATACAATTTCAGGTGAGCAACATTGCAGCATTAGAAGTGCAGGGCAAACATATTAATTGGTGTTAT
>CANBQQ010000197.1 GCA_947371715.1 Flavipsychrobacter stenotrophus | reverse complement strand
GCATTATGATAGTACATATACAACTCATGGCCGGCACTCGACTTCTTAATGCCCGACTGCTGCTGCTCATTTTCTTCCATTGTGCTTATGTACAGCACACCACCGGCGGTCAATATTTCAGAAGCATCTTTGATCAATTGTTCGGCTTCCACCTCAGGCAAATAGGGCAACGCAAATCCGCACATTATTGCATCAAAGTGCTTATTAAGACTTTTTATCTCCCTGCAGTCCAGTAATTGAAACTCCGCATCAGGGTTGTTCATCTGCGCCAATGCTATCATATTCGGCGCAAGGTCTGTGCCCAATATTTGGAGGTCAGGCCGTTTCTCTATAAGATATTTGGTAATATTCCCCGGCCCACAGGCAAGTTCTAATATTTGCGGGTTTTTGCTTTGAATGGCGTTGCAGAATATATCAAGTGTGGCATGGTACAAGCTCACATCCATGAATTTCTCTTGATATACATCAGCCAGCTTATTAAAGATCGCAACTGCGCTTTGTGTGTTGTCCATGGTAAAAGGAAGAATGTGAATACAATTTACTAATTGTGCTGAATTTAAAGATTAATACATTGATAAAAAGCAAAAACCGGTCAACTGCATCATAGTGAACCGGTTTTCCTATTTCTTTTATTCCCTTTAATTCTTCGATATCATTCCCAACAGTGGATTACGTAAATTACTATACTCCATCAGGTCTATTTTCACAGAACCGATCAATATCGGGCTTTCCACTCTCACAGGAATATGATTGGCATCATCACTAAGCCAGATGGTCATTTTCTCCCCACCTTTAAATATTGTTCCTTTTATCAGTAAGGGCACTATTTTAATGGCATTGAACGTACCCATTTTAGTAGTTATTTGCTCTTTGCCAAGGTATTTTACATAAAGGTTATATACCTGGTTGTCCAGAAACATATCAAATGAGATCTTGTCGCCGGGTTTATGACCGTTATAATTGATGTTTCTGGCAAAGTACATTGCAGACAGCACATCTTGAGTGCAATCCGGTATGGCGAATGCCTTATTGTCTGTAGTGGCCTGTTTGTTCCGATGGTCAAATTTTACATCATTAATGAATTTCATCCCACCCTCATTCACATGCCTTACAAAGCGCATGGGTAGCATGGTCTGCCTGTCTATATAGCTTTCATAGGTGTCCATAACTTTATAGAACCATTCAAAAGAACTGGCAGTTTTACCTATGCCGGTTATATGATATGCTTTGCGATTGGCCAGATCTTCCACACTCGTGGTAAATTGTGCGCTACCTGCATTTATCCAGACGAAACTCATATTATAAAAAACCTTGAATGTTAGTTTTTCACCCTCCTGAAAACTGGTATTAGCGGCAAGACACTGTGCTTGTGCTGTCGAAAACAATGGCGAACCCACTAACGTTAGAAGTATTCCTGCAAAGGCCAATATCCAGTATATAACACTATCTTTTTTCATGTTCACGTTATTCTTACCTAGTAAGACAAATATTGTGCCGTAAAAAATATGCCTGTAGCCTGTCACTTTTCTGCCAAAAGTACAAGCGCCAGATTTAATACAATTGCCCGCCTAATTTTGGTATTTTTGTTTGATAACCATGTGCAACACTTTTTGAAAGAACCTACTCAGATAATATTAGGCATTGACCCCGGTACGCTTGTTATGGGTTACGGACTCATAGCCGTCAGTAAAAATACTATTTCCCTGGTAGAAATGGGGGTGTTAAAGTTGTCATCTAAAGAAGATCATTCAGAAAGGTTGCATCTTATTTTTAAGAAGACAGACACGCTTATAAAGTTGCACCGCCCGCTTGCTGTTGCCATTGAAGCACCTTTCTTTGGTAAGAATGTGCAGAGCATGCTAAAGCTGGGTAGGGCCCAGGGGGTTGCGATCGCAGCCGCAATGGCAAACGGTCTGCAAGCAACCGAATATGCACCCCGTAAGATCAAGCAGTCCGTCACCGGCAGGGGCAATGCATCTAAAGAACAGGTTTGGCAAATGCTGCAGGCTACCTTAAAGTTTACTGAAGAAGATCCTTACATGGATGCTACCGATGCCGTCGCCGTTGCATTATGTCATCACTATCAGTTGCGCTCACCACTTCCGCTTATACCTGTTACCACTAAAGCGAAAGTTAAAAAAAATAACAGCTGGGAAGCGTTTATATCCAGTAATCCTGATCGCATTAAATAATTTGTTTATTGTTATGTGTCAATATTTTACAAATAAAATCCAAGAAGTCTTATATTAGCACTAGAATTAAAATTAGCCTACTTATTTATGTCACAACCGAAAGTTAAAATACTGCTTGTTGAGGATGATCCTGTGCTTGGATTTGTAGTGAAGGATTTTCTCCAAAAACAGAACTATGAGGTAACACATTGTACTGATAGTGATACAGCATGGCAGCAGTTTATGAAAAACATTTACGACATCTGCTTACTTGACGTAATGTTGCCCGGTAAGAAAGATGGTATAGAGCTGGCTAATAACATACGCAAGAAAAACGAGAATATTCCTATCATGATGCTTACCTCTAAAGGTATGGATGATGATAAACTGGCTGGTTTCGAGGTAGGTGCAGATGACTATGTGATCAAGCCGTACAACATGCACGAAGTATTAAAGAGAATACAAGTGTTTCTTAAGCGCAGCAAGAAGAAAGATCAGGAAGGGCCTGCATTCTTTAAGATCGGTACGCTCGATTTCGATTATTCCAATCTTACCTTAATGAATGATACAGAACAACATCAGCTTACACAAAGAGAGGCCGATTTGTTTAGATATTTATGCATGAATGCAAACAGAGTGCTCAAGAGAGATGAGATTCTGATGAACGTATGGGGCAAAGATGATTATTTCCTGGGTCGCAGTATGGATGTATTCATTACCAAAGTCCGTAAGTATCTTAAAAATCAAACCGAAGCTAAGTTGCAGACCATTCACGGTATCGGGTTTAAATTTGTATTTAACTCAGAAGCTGAAGTAGAATAACTTTTATAGCGATCAATATTTTGAAACAGGCACACTTTGTGCCTGTTTTTGTTTTGTATCCCGGTAACAAAAAAGGTCGCCAATTGAGAGAGTCTTTTATGCCAATTATACGTCAAAGTACGGCAAGTTTCATATTATTGTCCAGTCAGGGCAATGTCATTGGCTTAAGTAAATGAACTAGCTCTGAAAGAGCGTCCTCAAGAGCGTAGGGCGTTTTAGCCCTACGTCAGAAAACACCATAACACAAAGCTCTGAAGGAGCGCATTCAATATGGAAGAATCCTTAGGTAAATGACATTGTCCGTAGGGCCCCACTTGTCTACAACTGGTTGGAGGAACAATTGCCGCTGTGCTTGTTTTGATGGATAACTGGTATTAGATTTTATTTACGGGTCTTATTCCTTTACTAATCTGTTTGTTGATTTCATTGAGCCCGATGTTACTTCTACAAGGTATATACCCGCAGAAAGGTCTTTTAGTGAAATGTGTACGTTGCCATTCCCAGCCGCATTAGAAACGCTATGAACACTTACTCCCGACATGTCCATCACATTTATCGAAACATTTACTGTATTGTCCGTGTTGTAGGCAATGTTCACCTCGTCTGTAGCCGGGTTAGGAGTGAGCTGCACCGTGAAGCGATTAGCTGCAACAACTGGCTGTGGTTGAACACTCAGTTCAAAACGATCATTGCCTTGGGTCGCCTTTTCCTTAGTTATGGCAAACCTGTATTCAGTTCCTTGCTCCAGCAATGTGTATTTGTTGAGTAGCTTGTCATGCAGGTAAAGTGGGGTATCGCCCGCTGCAGTCACATTTTCAGCTATCATTATATACTCCTGTGTGTAAGCACTGCTAATGCCCAATGGGATACTCTTTCCTGCGCCGAATGGTCGTGTGTCTATAGACAGTTTGCTATTGGTGTTAGAAAGGCTGTAAAAGGCAAAATCTGTGCCGCTTGGTTTGCCCGCATCAAAGTCCTTGTCTTCTTCATCCGTGGCTGCGTTGTTATAGCGTATCTGCAGCATGTCATAAAGGTGGTAGTTGGTGTCATACACCTTTAATGAGATCACATTCTTAGATTCCTTAAATAGTTCATTGTCTGCGCCTGTCGTCTTGTTGTTTTCACTAAACAATATCTGCGCACTGTCAAACGCCGCTCTCACCTGGAAAGATGTAAGTGCTTGTATAGAATAAGGTATAGGTGCCGATGTGCCTATAGGGATAGCCATGTATTGTCCGCCGGCACTCATCGCAGGGTTCCACACATAAAAGGCACTGCCAATGATCTTGCCAGCTACTTTGGCATTGTACAATATAGTACCTATGTCTATCGGAGACGGGTAGGGATTACCAACCATGTTATAATCTTGAGTAGAGTCAATACCTCTGGCCAAGGTTACCAATTGCGCGCCTTGGTTTATTTCGCCGGTCATCGCGATAGTTACTGGAGATGGATTGTATAAGAAAGTGTAGCCCAGTCCCTGCCCTTTAGCGCCTCTCACAAATAAACGTAATCCCTGGTGTCTCTGAAATTTGTTGGTATCAGCAGCGGCATTGTTGATCTTTGTAAATGGTTTCCATCCCGGGTCATAGCCCAAAGTTGAATTACTCGTATAAGGGTCCAACCTGAAAACCGATGACGCGTTAGATCCGGTAGAAGTGAATCCGTTAGATGAACCTCCAACGCCGGTAATATCTATATACTTCTGCACCTGGCTCAGCGAAATTGCCGAATTAAAAGGGTGACTTACAAAACGGTATCTGCGATATCCGCCTGGTATGTATTGCTGTATTTTTACTTTTCCACTTACAGATGTTCCGCTTGCCAATTCGTTTATCCTTGCAGTACCTAATGAATCAGAAGACAATACCAGGCTGTCATTAGTGTTGAATGTGCCCTGGCTTACTGTCAGTGCGCTTGCTATAGTTACTTTTGAGCCTGTGCTGATAGTTACACCTGCACTATTGGCTACTTCCATATTATTAACTGTTCCTGTTCCGGATATTGTTTGTGGAGCGCTGCCGTTCAGTTTTAGCATGCCGCTACCTTCTATACGACTATTATTGGTAAAACCGCTTTTTACATTCAGCAAAGCACCGGTAGAAGCGATCACTGATGCACCTGGCTCAACCGTCAGACTTTTTATTGTTATAGTTCTGCCGGTAGCTATCACGGGTACCCTGTTTATGCCTGTTGGTAGTGTTACGTCACTTGAACTGTCAGGAACACTGCCGCAAGACCAGTTGTTAGCTTCTTCCCATTCTGTTTCATGTCCTATAGTGCCGCCCACCCACTGCATAGGCACCGGTGTAACCATTACCGGTGTATTGATCGATGCACTGCAAAATGCATCATTTACAGATACAAGATTGTAGGTGCGCGCCGCGCTGATATTTCCTGTGTTGAGTGTGAAACTACCGCCTGTAAGTACCTGTGTAAGGTTAGTGCCTCCATCTATATTGTAGGTGATAGTTGCTCCGCTCGTGCCTGTAAAGCTAACCGTAGTGGCATAATTAACACATGGATTAACTACCGGAGATAAAGCGGCTGTTGGTGTTGTTGAAGTGGTAATAGATGTTGTAGCTATGCACCCGTTGCTGGTGTAGCTGATATTTGCAGTCCCTGCAGTTAAGCCGGTTACATTTCCTGTAGATGGGTCAATTGTTGCTATGGCAGTGTTTTCACAAACCCAGGCACCGCCGGCCAATGTATTGCTTAGCGTTATGGCCGCAGGCATACATATATGTGTGGCACCTGTTATTGCCGATGGTTGGGTGTTAACTGTTACTGTGGTTGTTACACTGCAGGCACCTCCTGTAGTATAAGATATCATTGTGCCTCCAGGTGCTATCGGCGTTACAGCTCCTGTTGTAGCGTTTATTGTGGCTACTGCAGTATTACTACTTGTCCATACACCCGCTGGTTCCGTATTGGTTAGTGAACTCACTACACCTGTGCATAACGTTGTCGTTCCTGCTATTGCAGCTGGATTGGCAATAATAATTACTGCCCTTGTTGCAGCGGCTCCGCAACCCGTAGAATACGTGACCGTAGCGCTGCCGGCAGCTACAGCAGTAAGCACTCCTGTGCTTGCATTTATAGTGGCGATCGCGCCGTTGCTGCTACTCCAGGTGCCGCCAACTGCTGTGTTGGTATATGTTCTGGTCGTACCTACACATTGGTTAGTTGCAGCGCCACCTATGGCAGGTGGAGTGATCAGTGTTGTAAAGGGTAGGGTAGCAGTACAGCTGCCTATTGTATAGCTGATGT
>CANBQQ010000196.1 GCA_947371715.1 Flavipsychrobacter stenotrophus | reverse complement strand
GGAGATGTGAAATACATAAGAGGGGAGGGCGACAGCTTGAATAGTTTTTATGAAAGCAATAAGAGCAAAAGATTCAGCACGCAGTTTTCGTTGGTCCATGCTTTTAATGATAAGAGCCAGCTAACAATTAAGAACAGCTACAGTTTCTTCGACAGGTTGATCACTTCTCCGGGCTATACATTTGATGGGGCACAGAACAGTATCTATTCGGAGGTCAACTATGCGCATCATACAGAAAATTTTGAGTGGGTAGCTGGTGGTAATTTCCTGACTGATGGATTTTCGGAGGTAGAGCACACTGTCATCAGCAAAAGAAATTATATACAGAATACGGTCGGTGTATTTGTTCAGAATACCTGGAAGGTGAACAAGTCTTTGTTTGTAGAAAGTGGATTGCGCTATGACTATGTGAATAATTATGGTGCTTCTTTATTGCCAAGGGTGTCTATCCTGTACAAGGCCGGTTATAAGTTCAGCTCTCGACTGGGTGGTGGATTTGGTTATAAAGCACCAACGCTATTTACTGAAGAAAGTGAGAAGGTAGAATACCGAAACGTATTGTCGCTCAATCCTTCCATCAATAAAATGGAGCATAGCTATGGTGCCAATTGGGACCTGAATTACCGCACCAGCATTTTAAAGGGAAAGGTGTCATTAAGTGTCAATCATCTGTTCTATTATACCTATCTTAAAGATCCGCTTTCGCTGGTGGCTATTGCTGGTAACATCACGCAATACGTCAATTTCTACCAGTTCCAGAATCTTACAGATCATGTAGATGCCAAGGGTATGGAAAGTAATATAAAGCTGGGTTACAAAGACTTTAAGTTGTTTCTTGGTTATACTTATACCGATGCCGGTGTGCACACTAATAGTGTTATCATCGCCAATCCGCTTACTTGTCGGAACCGTATCAACTCGGTATTGGTATATGAGGTAGAAGATAAAATAAAGCTGGGGCTTGAGGCGTATTACTTCAGTCCGCAGAAGCTGAGTGATGGCACCAAAGGCCGCGACTACTGGTTGATGGGTTTTATGGCTGAGCGACTTTGGAAACACTTCTCGCTATACATCAATTTTGAGAACTTCCTTGACGTAAGACAGACCAAATTTGAGACCATATATACCGGCCCGATCTCTCGCCCGGTATTCCGCGATATCTATGCACCTCTTGATGGTTTTGTAGTGAATGGCGGAGTGAAAATAAGATTTTAATGCTGCCTTAATTGGGCGTTATTCAACTGACACAACAAGGGTGGGCTAAAACTCTTGCTCACCTTTGTTGTTATTATCTGTTCTGAATTGTTTCTTACTTTTTGATCATGCCGGGCTGTAAGGTATTGCTTTGTGCCTGGCGTGGAATGTCTTTCTGGTAGAACTCAAACGACTTGCGCAGCAGTTTAAAGAACGTAAGCGTCTGAATCAACACGGTGTCTTTGCTGCCATTTATTACTGCATACATGCGGTCAGCGTCATACTCGTTGGGTACTTCTTCGTCGCTTTGCAGCTTGTTCTTACTGCGCTTGTTTACCGGCATCCAGTAGATATCTGCATGTTGCTTTTCGCCCTTCACTGTCTCAACGTCAATAACAGACATCTTCATTGCATTCCTAATTATGCTATCCAACCCCGGTATGCCATTCATGTACCCTTCACAATTTATGTTGGTGAAGTAGGTGGTGTATGCTTTAGCTCTGCCTTCATTTAGCGGACCCATACCTGTGGTTACTGCGGGGTCGCCGGTTACGGTAAACTTATCCTGCGCCTTTGTAATCACAAATGAATTGATAGGCTTGGTAACGTAACTAACGGCTACGCTCTTCAGATCAGTGGCAGGTATATTGAATACTGTCCTGTCTCTCCAATCCGAAACTTTTGTGGAGAAGCGTGATCTGAGGCTACCCGAAAAACCGGGTGTCTGCACTACATAAGGCATCTTAGCACCTTCTGTCAGCATGTTGGTGCCACCGCCGTTGGCAGATATACCGCCTACATAGAATACGGTTATCTTCTTGTTGTTCTTATCGTATAGTTCTACCTTAATGCCTTCCGCAGCCATGTTCTTCACTGCTTCTTCATAGGCGTTTTTAGTAACAGGGTACAACGGTTCCTGGTTATGCACCGTAAGCAATATAAGGTCTACCATGCTAGGCAGCGCGCGCATAGTACCATTGAGCATCCACACGCCGTCTTTGCGCTCGGCAGTAATAGATTCGTTGTCATTGCTGGCAATGAATATTTTGTATACAGCTGCAGTATCTTGTACGGTAAATCCCGCCTCCTTGGCACCATATGGGTTATCTTCCTTCTTAAATATGAAGAAGTAGATACTGGTGCCCAGTACGGCAAGTATTACGAAATATATGAGGGTCTTAGCCATTGGTGGTTGGTTTAATAGTCTTTTTTACTTCATACCTACGCTTTCTCATGAACAGGTAAAACGATGCGAACATGAGTACCAATGCAATAGGCACGGCCACATTGATCCATTGCCATTGTGTCTTTTCTTCTATCGCACGGCCTTTATCCAACAGGCGCATCTTCACATCTTTAGAGCGGGCTTCAAGAATGCCTGAGTGATCAGTGAGGTATTCTATGGCATTCAGCAGGAAGTCGCGATTAGCAAAATGCTCTGCGGTGTATTTGTAGTAGCCCAATTGCATCGGGCCGTCTTTGGTAGAAAAGTCGTTCTGGAAGATATTACCAATAGAGGTTACGATCATACTGCCGGTGCTGTCGCACTGTGGCTTGAATGGCTCATTAAGTGAATCAAGGGTAGCAAGATATGCTCGTGCTAACCTGTTTTTGTATAAAGAAACAAACTTGCCTTCCAGCAAAACTGCTACCGGCCTGTAAGGCTTGTTGAAATTTTCCATGCGGCCCGGGTAGTTGATCTTGGTAAAGCTAACTGTAACCGGTGATGATGATGTGCGGCTGTATTTAGATGTTTCCAGCAACACAGTGCTTTTGATGGCAGCAGCACTGATGGTATCGATACTATTGGTAAATCCACCAATAATGAAATCCATATTACGTACGATAGGATGGTCGGCTGTTGGATTAATTCGGGGGAAGTATACCCAGTCATGCAACTCCGGCTTGCCGGTGGTAGCCATAATGGGAATAGGTACACATTGTTTGTCTTCTATAAGGTCATTATTGATGCGGGCACCGTACTTGAACAACATGTCATCGAGGTTCAGGCCATTTTCTACCGATAAGAATTTCTGATTGCCGTGCGAGAAGCTATCCATAGAAGCACTCATGGTATTCACCGCCCATAGCACATGGCCGCCGCGCATTATATATTGGTCTATTTTCAGCTTGTCGGGTTCAGAAAATGGGGTAGTAGGAGCATTGATGATGATAGCGTCATATGCGTTAGATATGTGTATCATGTGCGAGAGGTTCAATGAGTCGAGCTTGTACAAGCCGCCTAAAGAACTGAGCAGATCTACCGAATGAATGCTCATGTCCTCGCCATTGCCGTAGAGATAACCAATACGCGGCTGAATAGCCTTAGACATCATATTGATAGCACTAGCAAACTTATACTCCAGCAATGCCGCAGACAGCATGGTCAATTCAGAACGGGTCTTACCCTGTGCATTTTCCAGCAGGTAGATAGGCATTTCCCGGCCATTGTACTGTACCAGCGCATAAGGGAAACAAACTTTTACTGAATAGCCATCTTCTTCTTTACTTGGCAAAGACATCAATTCAATGCCCTTCAGCTGCAGGTCGCGGGCTATTTGCTTTTGCTCATTCTCGTTCTTGCCTTCAAAAGGATCTATAAAGCGATAGATGATCTTATTACCCGCCACATCTTTGAACGTAGATAGTTCCTCACGTACTGATTCCTGTACATGCTGCAGGTCGGCAGGTAGTTTGCCTTTCAGGTACACGTTGATCACCGCTACCTCGGGCATGCTGCGCAGCATCTTTTTGGTAGAATTAGATAGTGTAAAGCGCTTTTCCTTTGTAAGGTCTATGCCCTTATGGAAATAAGATGCCAGAATGTTTACACAAATAAGTATCAACGCCATAAATACTATGCGTACAATAGCCTGTCTGCGCTTGTTATTTTTACCTTGTTTTTTGGTAGCCATATTATGAAGGTCTTACGCCTGTCTTGCCGCGTCTGTAGTTCTGCTGCTAAGCGAAAAGCGGGTAAGTGCAATGAATAATGTGATGATCGATAAAAAGTAAACAACGTCTCTTGAGTCTATCAGACCGCGGCTGATGGAGTTATAGTGAAACTCCATGCCTATCATGCTCAGGTAGTAATCCAGTCCTTCGGTCATGTCGGGCAGGCGGCTCAGATGCTCAAAGCCGGTATATAACAGGTAGCAAGACAACAGCGATACAAGAAATCCTACTATCTGGTTGCCGGTAAGTGATGAACTGAAAACACCCACAGCTGCAAAAGTAGCCGCTAAAAACAGCAAGCCTATATAAGAGCCTATTATGGCAGCCGCATCGGGGCTGTTATCAGGCAGGGCAAGATTGGCAATGGTATATACGTAAATGAGGGTAGGGAGCAATGCAAAGGCAATGAGCGCCAGGGTAGCCAGGTATTTACCCAGAATGATCTCAAGGTCTGTTACCGGCTTTGTGCGCAGCCACTCAATGGTGCCCGATCTGAACTCATCTGAAAAAGAACGCATGGTAACAGCCGGTACTAACAATAGCAACAACCATGGTGCGATCTCAAAAAAGCGGTCCATGGCGGCATAGCCATAACCCATTATGCTATACTCGGGTATTACCCACAAAAACAGCCCGCAGGCAACAAGGAACACCAATAAGGCTACATAGCCAACTATTGAACTGAAGAATGAATTGATTTCCTTGATAAAAATACTTCGCATTATCTGTTATGTAAGAGGAGAGCAAATATAATAAAAGGACAGCCGTTAAAAGATTTTGTGAAAAATGTAAAAGTTAAAATTTGTCGAAACCTATGATAGCCAATATCCTCAGCACAATTACCACACTTCTATAGACGTATTTCCGGCACCTTAACTTGGCTTTTTAAATTCTTTTTAATAGTTTTAATTTAAAAATATGAGTAGCTTGTTGAAAAGCAACCATTACATTAATATATTTGACTTCGGAATACGCAACATACCTCTTTGGGGCGGTGTAGCTGTATGCTGTAATATAAACTAACCAACTCATGCTTAATTTTACTTTCAGGAATATAATGGCAGCCACTTTAATAGCCGGTGCTGGTACTTTCGGTGTACTTTCTTGTACTAAAAAGGTAGATACTGCAAACTATGCTAAGTTCCTGGGAGACTGGAAGATCACCGACAATTGTTCTGGGTTCAACATTTCTCATATTACCATAGGTGCCAGCAGCAATAGTTATGATGTGAACGTTACCTACAAAATGGGTTGGCTGAATCCTACTTTTGGTGCTAATTACGATTCCTGCCAGAGAGAAGTAACTATTAAGGGTGTGATAAACAGTAATGCAGCCAAAGATTATTTCAGCATTGGCAACCAGGTGGTGACCGATAATTGTGGCAATGTATACACCATTAGTGGTGGTGCCTACATAAAGCCGGCCATAGACCAGAGCAGAGATACATTAATGATAACCATAGTAACCACAACTACCGGCGGCAGCAGTGCCTGCAGCTATAAGGGTTTACTGTAGTTGATATCTGATATTTTTTTGAAAAGAGTTTCGCTTGCGGAACTCTTTTTTATTTTGGGTTATCAGATAAAAAGCGGTGCACATTCTTTAAGGGATTTAACAGCACAAACCATCGGGGCGTATTGTTTTCGGGAAAGCAGTCTTGCTGACCATTAGCACGTGGTGGGTGTTTTACATATTAAGAAAGCGTTTAATGGTGGAAAATGGCGGTTTTTTGCGTTTCCGGCAGATTTTTTTAGCCGGTTTCCTGTGTATGCTCATGTGGTAAAGGTTTGTAGCGTATTTGCAAAACCACCAGTTTCCGCAGTTTTCCGCAGTTTTTCCGCAGTTTTCCGCAGTGTTTGGTGGAAATTGGTGGAAAGTTGGTTGGGTTTCTGTCTGAACCAGGATTTTTAGGATTGAAGGAAAAACAGGATGCCCGTTGCAAGTGGGCCATAGTTACTGAAGGATGTATTGCTTTTCATTTTGATAGTTTTTAAAGGTTATTTAAAGTGGTGTAAAATTACATAGGGTTATTTATATCTCAAAATAAACATATCCACAAAATTTGACACAAAATCTGTTAAAATGCTTATTGGGTAAGGGTTTGAGGTGGTTTATT
>CANBQQ010000195.1 GCA_947371715.1 Flavipsychrobacter stenotrophus | reverse complement strand
GGATAGCTTCCTGGTGCACCTGAGTGAGATATTGGCTAACCCTGATACAGACACCATAGACTTTATACAGGATTTCAAACTCGATCTATTTACCGAGGAGATATATATTTATACCCCTAAGGGAGATATGCGTGTCTTGCCAAAGGGAGCTACCGCGTTAGATTTCGCCTTCGATATTCACTCTGAACTAGGTATGAAGTGTATAGGCGCCAAGGTGAATTACAAACTGGTACCACTTAGCTACCAGATCAATAGCGGCGACCAGGTGGAGGTAATTACTTCATCTAAACAAAAGCCATCGGAAGATTGGTTGCAGTTCCTGATCACGGCTAAGGCTAAGTCGAAAATAAAGAGTTACATTAAGGAAGAACGGAGAAAGGTGGGTGAAGAAGGTAAGTTGATCCTTAAGAAGAAGCTGGAGAAGATAGGTGTGCCTATGTCTCACTTTAACCTGAACGAGATATGCGCGCACTATAAAAGGATCACTCCTTTTGAGTTATTCTACGCTATAGCCGTAGGTGCTATCGATCTTAAGGACTTGAAAGATTTCAGTCCGCATGGCGAAAAACTACTGCAGCCTGCCCGTGAACAGAAAAATGAATCGCTAAATCTGGTTAGTGAAGAAGATGTAAAGAAGACGTTGCCGGGTAAGGGTGAAGTGGTCATATTTGGAGATAGTTCTGATAAAATATTGTATAAGCTAGCCAACTGCTGTCAGCCAATTCCTGGTGACAATGTATTTGGCTTTGTATCGGCAGGAGAAGGTTTAACTATACATCGTACAGACTGCCCTAATGCTGCGAAACTGCTGGCCAATTATGGTCACAGGATCATTAAGACCAAGTGGGCCAAAAACAAAGAGATATCATTCCTTACCGGTGTGCGGATCGTAGGACTTGACGATGTGGGTGTGATACAGAAGATCACCAACATTATATCGGGAGACCTGAAGATCAACATGCGTTCATTGAGTATAGACTCTAATGACGGTATATTTGAAGGAACCATCATGGTGTATGTTCATGATCGTGAGGAACTGAATAAACTATGTAATGCATTGGCAGCTCTTGAGGGTATCCAGAAAATAGAACGCCTTGAAAACACTATTTCTTAATTATTTCAAACAAACAAATGTCTTCTAATACAGCCGATCTATATAGCGAATACGTAAGCCTGATGCAGAAAGCGGCCGATATAAGCAATGCTGCAGCTGTGCTTGAATGGGACCAGGAAACCTACATGCCACCAAAGGGTGCAGAAAACAGGGGCCGCCAACTGGCTACACTGGCGTCTCAGGCACATGATATTCTCACCAGTCAAAGACTGGGCGAACTACTTGATGCTTTAGCGACACGTGGTAATATGTCTGCCACCGAACAGGCTAATGTGCGCCTGAGCAGAAAGGATTATGATAAAAACAGAAAGCTACCATCATCATTTGTTGAGGCTTTATCGCGCCAGACAAGTGAGTGTTTTAATGCCTGGATAGAAGCCAGAAAGAAGAAGGACTATTCCATTTTTGCGCCGTCATTGGCCAAAATGATCGCCATAAAGCAGGAGCAGGCGAAACTCTATGGCTATGAAGACCATCCATACGATGCGCTGCTGGATGACTATGAGCCCGGTGCTACTGTGGCTATGCTCGACCCCGTGTTTGCCAAAATAAGAGAACAAATGCCGCCATTGCTGGCAAAAATTAGAGCTGGCCAGCAGGTAAGTAATGACTGTTTTCATAAAGAATATTCCAAGCAACAGCAGTGGGATTTTTCTGAACAGGTACTGGGGAAGATAGGTTATGACTTTGAAGCGGGCAGACAAGATTATGCGGAGCATCCGTTTACAACATCCTTTTCTAACAGCGACGTGCGCATAACAACAAGGGTAGATGAGCATAATTATGCTTCGCTATTATGGAGCACAATACATGAAGGTGGACATGCGTTATACGAACAGGGATTGCCGGGAGATCAATACGGGTTGCCTCTGGGTGCTGCTGCGTCGTTAGGAATACATGAGTCGCAGTCAAGGCTATGGGAGAACTGTGTAGGACGTGGGTTAAATAGCTGGCTGTATTTCTTCCCGGTATTACAATCATACTTCCCGGAGCAGCTTAAGGGAGTAAGCGTTACAGATTTCTTTAAGGCTATGAATAGGGTAGAGCCATCATTGATAAGAACAGAAGCCGATGAGGTCACCTACCACTTTCATGTAATGATACGCTATGAAATAGAGAAGGGGCTAATGGAGAACAAGATCGATCCTAAAGTCCTGCCAACTGTTTGGAATAGCATGTATGAAAAATATCTGGGCGTTACTCCACCTGATGATGTGAAGGGCATACTGCAGGATGTGCATTGGAGCCATGGTAGCTTTGGCTATTTCCCTACATATAGTCTGGGAAGTTTCT
Source organism: Flavipsychrobacter stenotrophus (assembly GCA_947371715.1). Classification (GTDB taxonomy): domain Bacteria; phylum Bacteroidota; class Bacteroidia; order Chitinophagales; family Chitinophagaceae; genus Flavipsychrobacter; species Flavipsychrobacter stenotropha_C. The sequence goes on along the minus strand of CANBQQ010000195.1, from coordinate 3,877 downwards.
ACGCTGCGCAGTTCTTTGCTAAGGCCCATGAAGAAATAACTGATCTTGATGAACAAATGACTCGTGGCCAATTCGAGCCATTGTTATTATGGCTGAGGGAAAGGATACATCAGTATGGCCGCAGATATACATCGGAAGAGTTGTGCGAAAAGGTTACGGGCAAAAAACTAGATACAGAATACTTTATGCACTATATAAGCGATAAATATGCTGCCGTATATGGCTAAGAAGCTGGGAATATGTCAACTGAGCTAACACATTACAAGGAGGCACTGAACGCCAACGAACTTGGTTTTCTTATTAAAAAAGAAGTCAGTGAACGCAGGCAATACGTGAAGGTGTTCACCATATTTATGGTAGTTAGCTTTGTTGTGCCCTACGTTGCGGCCTGGTATCGGGTGTATGATGGCGCCCCCAATGCTTTTTCTTACCCTAAATTTTTTACAGCGGCCGGGGTATTGTTGACTATATCAAGCTGCGCCACGTATTTTTCCTATCGTTATAATCTGCGCCATCTGCAGCACGATATTAAGTACGGCACCAAAACTGTATCTACCAATCATGTGACCCGTAAAGTACATGTTCCGCATAACGATACCTACCACTTCTACATCGATTCACACATAAAGCTGAGTATAGAAGTTTCGGCAAATGATTATGATTTCTTTAGTGAAGGCGACGAAATAAGCATAGAATATACTACCTATTCAAGGGAGTACCTTGGATACTTTTAGCTGGTCTTTGTCTTAACCTCATTATGTATATTCAGTTTATGAAGCTCCAAGATGGTCTTGCGTCCATCAGGACTCTCTCTGAACATAGGGACAAACTTCCGGTCAAACAGGATCTCATCATAGGTATAAGAGGTGCGTTGCTGCACGTAATTGGAGAATACCTCATCAAATGCCCTAAGGTTAATGTATAGTTCCACATCAGCGGCTTTCATGTCCTCTTCTGTAAATCCGTAAAAAGGGCTTGTCTCGGTAATAGGGTGCACTACCGTCCAGCTCATAGGCATGCTTTCTACCTTGCTTCTCTCCAGATCCAGGGTGAAGTATTTGTACGTGGGTGCATCATTCTCTAACAGCTGCATACCAACGTTCACTTTTATATCCACGTCGGTAAGTGAGTGTTTATCTTTATAAGCTACAAACCGGAACATCAACGCAGTAATATCTTTGTATGGACTTACCAGCGCATGGTCGGTGAACTTTAGATAACTACGTGGACGGGAAAACCGACCATAGATAAGACCGGTAGCAATTGCCAATGAGAGAAAGCCGGTCAGCGCTTCGAGCATGGCAACAATATTGGCGGAGTCTCCAACAGGATTTACGCGGCCATACCCCACAGTAGTAAACGTTTGTGCGCTGAAATAGAATAACTCTTTAAATATCTTCCATTTATTACCAGGTATTATGCCTATCAATTGATCTGGACAAAGTATGTAATAGATAGTGGTAAATGCCAGGTTTATGGACAGATAAAAAACAACGATAACTCCTATAAACTTCCAGACGGGTATATAGAGCATATCGTGAAACAGGCTCATTCTGTTGTAAAAGGGCATACCTTCCTTTTCCAGATTGTATGTGCCATCTTTATTTAGGAAGCGACCTCCTACATCGGTATTGTTACTGGCAAAGCCGGTATCATTATTCTGTTTGGAGAATGGATTTATTTTTCGATGGCCGGGACTAGACATTAGGTAGTATGCTTGTTTATAGCTGTAAAAATGCACCAGAAAACGGAGCTATGCAAATAGGAAACCTCTATACAGGAATGTGATTAATAAAAATCTGTACTTTTATTGTGAAATTCAACACAGAATTACTTACCTTTGCAGTCCCAAATTTCGGGAAACGGACAACGTTTGTGGATCGAAATTATAACCAACAATTTTCTGGCGAGGTAGCTCAGTTGGTTAGAGCACAGGATTCATAACCCTGAGGTCGGGAGTTCAAATCTCCTCCTCGCTACTAAAAGGCTTCCCAAAAGGGAGGCCTTTTTTTTGACCATGTACACAGTGTATATTTTATATTCTTTTACTTACAACAAAACATATTCAGGTAGCACCAGCAATCTGATACAGCGATTTTATTCCCATAATATTTACAGCAACACTGATTGCACAAGAAGTTTCAGGCCTTGGGTAGTAGTCTATACTGAATCACAGGAAACAAAGGCTTTAGCTTTAAAGAGAGAAAAAGAACTAAAATCCGGCAAAGGAAGAGACTGGATCAATAACAACATCGATGAATGGCGAAACGTATTTGGTTAGAGCATAGAATTCATATCCGCCGCGGCGGACGGGAGTTCAAATCTCCTCCTCGCTACTACGAAAAAGGTCAGCATGTATGTTGGCCTTTTTTCATGCACTTTATCGAATGTAAATATATCTGGTACAGTACTACACCTCCACCACAGCCCCTTTTCTATAATCCCCATGTTCATAATGGCTCACGTAACCCAGTTGGTTAGTAAGCAGGGTAGTGCCGCCTATCTTGAATTCAGGCGTATTGTTATGATGGTGGCCATATATCCACGCTACTGCGCCCGAAGAAAGAATGAGGTCGTGCAACTCAGTTGCAAATGCCTGGTTTATCGGGCTGTTGATGTATTGTTTAGGATAATGCATCAACGTGGGTACATGATGGGTAACAACAACCATTTTTCTACCCACACTGTCTTTTAATGCCTGTTGCAGAAAGGCAAGATCACTTTGGTGCATTCTGTTGAAATCAGCAACGGTAAGCCGCCTGCCTTCATTTTGTATTATGTGAAAGTCCGACAGATTACGCTGTATCTCATACTCGTTTTCCGGTTGTACGTGGCTCCAGAGAGTACAACAGATTATACTCACATCTTCATGCATAAATACCTGCTGATTGACAAGGAAAACGTTGTGCCTGATCTCCATTTTTAAAGACGAAGGGTAGTCAGTAACATCGCTTTTGTAGTACTCATGGTTGCCGGGTATCCAATAAGTGTATGCAAAGCTATCAGATAAATAATCGAAGAATGCTTTGTGCTGGTCTACATTCCTGAGTAAAGTAATATCTCCAGCCAACAGCAAAATATCCCCGCTCCGCTCTATCGGGTGACGGGCTATATACCTGGCATTCTCCTTAAATTCAAGATGCAGGTCGCTGCAATATTGGATCTTCATGATGGTACAATTAATATAAAAAGCCATTCAGTTGGTGCTGAACGGCTTTTTATATAATCAATTTTGTGTAATTATACGGTCTGTGCTGCTGCAGCTACTTCTTTTGGTCTCTTCATAATAGCATATACCTCTAGGGCAAAGCCCAGCAATACTACTATTGGCGCAAGGGTGATACGACGGAAGCTATAAATCTCATCATAATGAAATTCATGAGGATTTGCGCTCTTGCCACCGGCCATCAGTACGAAGCCAAGAAGGATAAGCGCTACGCCACCAAGCATCCACATATAGTTTTCCTTATCAAAGAGGAAAGACTGGTTGGTCTGTGACTGGCCTGATGTTGATCTAGATGTAGAAGCAGCTCTTGGAGCTACTTTTATAGGTTGTGGTTGTGGTACTTTTGGTATAGTAGACATGCTTGCAAAATTATAGAATTAAATTAATATAGGTCGTCCAAATGCAATTTTAAATATTTTACTACCGATCGGTGCGTACTTACCAGTGATATGATAATACCAAGTAGTATCATTCCTCCCATCAGGCAAAGTACAAGTGTAGGGTCATTAAGGAGGCTCAATACGGGTAATTGCTTCGTAGCGAAGGACATGACCACCCACAAGGCAATAACCGCCAACACACCGCTGATAAAGCCGTTTAACAAGGCACGCATATCGAATGGTCGGGTGATGAACTGCTGTGTGGCACCTA